>JASHTC010000010.1 GCA_030040755.1 Thermoplasmata archaeon
GAGCTTCGGCACGTCGGCGAGCAGCGTGCGGCGGATGGCGTTGACCTGCGAGGCGGTGGTCCCCTGGATCTCGACGACGGTCGAGCGGGGCTTGAGCTCCTGGATGCTGACGTCCATCCGCTTAGACCCGCCGGCCCCGGCGGCCTCCCTTCGGCTTCGTCCCGTCGTGCGGCACCGGGGTCACGTCCTCGATCCGCTGGATCTTCACGCCGGCCCGCGCGAGGGCGCGGATCGCGGCCTGGGCGCCCGGGCCGGGGGAACGGGAGCGGTTGCCGCCCGGCGCTCGGACGCGCACGTGCAGCGTGTCGTACCCCTTCTCCTTGATGAGGGCGGCGATCTGGTCGGCCGCCTTCATCGCCGCATACGGGCTCGACTCGTCCCGGGCGGCCTTGACGACCATCCCACCGGTCGCCTTCGCCAGCGTCTCGGCACCGGTGATGTCGGTGACGGTGATGTGGATGTTGTTGTAGCTCGCGTAGATGTGCGCGATCCCGACCTTGACCATGGCTTACGCTCCCTCCTCGTCCCCCGGCGGGGCGACCGGTTCGGGGGCCGCGCGGGCGTTCAGGCGCTCGCGCAGGGCCGCGCGGACCGCATGGTCCTCGTCCGCCAGCGGGCTCGTGGGGGCGTAGGTGATCAGGGCTTCCTCGGCCGACGGGACGAGGTAGCCGGGGCGGGTCACGCGGTGGTCCCCGATCGCGAAGTGGCCGTGCACGATCCACTGGCGCGCCCCGTTCGCGGTCGGCGCCAGGTTCCGGTGGAAGACGACCCATTCAAGCCGTCGGCGCAGCAGGTCCTCGGTCGTCAGGGCGAGCACGTCGTCGATCGTCGGGTTCCCGACCGGGAGCACCCCCAGCCGGGTGAGTCGGGCGAGGAGGTTCGCGGTCTCCCGTTGGGCCTGCGGCTCACCGGCCCGCAGCCGGGCCTGCAGCTCCCGGGCCTGGCCGCGGATCCGCCGAAGGACCGACTGGGCCTTCCACAGCTCGCGCTTGTTCTTGAGGCCGTACTTGTCGAGGAGCTTGCGCTCCTCCGCCATGCGGCCGGCCTCCCACGGATGCTTCGGGGTATCGTAGGTCCGGCGGAGGAACTTCGGGTCGCCCACGGTTCTACTCCTTCTTGGCCGGGGCCGCCTTGGCCGCCGGGGCCGCGGCCTTCGCCGCGGGGGCCGCCCCGCCCGCCTTCGCCGTCGAGGCCGCCGGGGCGGCCGCGGGCGCGGCCTTCTCCTCGCCGGCCGCGGCCGCCGCCGCCGCGGCGGCCTTCGCGTCCTTCTTCAGCACCCCAGCCGCCATGCCGGTGCGTCCGTTCGAGCGCGTGCGTTGGCCTCGGACCTTCTGGCCGCGCTCGTGACGGACCCCGCGGTAGCTGCGGACCATCCGCATGAGGTTGATGTCGTCCCGGCGCCGGGTCTCGAGGTCCGGGCCGATGTAGTGGAGGGTCTCGCCCATCAGCGGCTCCCGCGGATGGTTCACCATCCACATCGGTACTTTCGAGGGAAGCGACTGGAGCGTCGCCTCGATCCCTTCGACCGTCGGCTCGCTGAGGTTCCCGATCAGTTCGTCCGCGGGGACGTTGGCGAGGCGGAGCGCGACCTCCGCGAGCCGAAGCCCCACGCCCCCGACCCCGGTGAGCGCGAGAGCGGCCGGCCGGGTCCCGTCCAGGTCGGTGTTCGAGACGCGGACGATGTAGCGGAAGTTCGGGTTATCGGAGACGAACTTGGGGGTCTTGGCACCGGGGCCCTTGCCCTTTCCCTTGCCCTCCTTGGGCTCTTTGGAGTCCTTCGCCTCCTTGCTCCCCTTTGCGCCCCGCTCCTTCTTGGCGGCCTTCTCGGTCGATGGCTCCTCCCCGGCGGGCTCGGCGGGGGCGACCGGTTCGTCCTTCGTCTCCTTCGATTCCTTGGGCGCGGAACTCACTCCCCTGGGGGTTCGGACGCGGGGTGCCGGAGCCTCGCGGCTCCCGGCGGGCCCCGCCGTGCGAGGGCGCGGGCGCCGAGAAAGCTGCCCCTCTTAAGTGCTTCGGGGAGAAAGTCCCTTCCGGAATGCGGGGGACGGCCCGCCCGGCCGCATCCGCGAGCTCCCGTGCCTCACGGGCACGTGCGCCGCAAGGCGTTAGGTAGGAGACCGTTTCGCCCGGCCAGTGCCCGAGGGTCCGCAGGTCTCGGTCATCCTGCCGACCTACAACGAGCGTGCCTCCCTCGAGACGCTCTACCCGGCCCTGGCCGAGGCGGTGCGGGCGCTCTCGGCCGAGCTGGTCGTCGTCGACGACGGCTCGCCGGACGGCACCGCCGCGTTCGCCCGCTCGCGGCAGACCCCGCTCCCGACCCGGGTGGTCGAGCGGCCGGGAAAGATGGGGCTGGCCTCCGCGGTCCTGGCCGGGTTCGCGGCGGCCCGCGGCGACCTCCTCGTCGTGATGGATGCGGACGGGAGTCACCCCGCGAGCTCGGTACCGGCCCTGGTGCACGCGGTCGACGCGGGCGGCGCGGAGTTCGCCTTGGGGAGCCGGTGGGTGCCGGGCGGGAGCGCGCCCGGCCTGACCTTCGGCCGGCGGCTCATCTCCGCGGGGGCCGCGATCCTGGCCCGTCCCCTGGTCTCCACCGTCCACGACCCGATGAGCGGGTTCTTCGCGCTCCGTCGGACGGTCCTGGCGCGTGCTCAGCTCGCCCCGATCGGCTACAAGATCGGGCTCGAGATCCTGGTCAAGTGCCGCCCGAGGCCCATCGTCGAGGTCCCCATCGTCTTCCGTCCCCGCGTCGCGGGGGAGAGCAAGCTCGGCCGGAGCGAGGTCGTGCAGTATGCCCGGCACGTCGTGCGGCTCTACGGGTGGCGGGTCTTCGGCTCCCGAAGGGCTTCCAGCACCCGATAGCCGGAGCCCCGCCCGAGCACCTCGACGGGCCCGTCCCAGTGGGACTCGAGCCACTCCTGATAGTACCGGATCCCCTGGGACCCCTTGCCGACGAGCACGAGCCTCCCCCGCGGCGCGAGATGCCCGGGCGCCTGCTCGAGCATCCTCAGCACCACGGGTCGGCCGGCGCGGTACGGCGGGTTGGTGGCGATGACGTCGAACGTCTCGTCCCGCACGGGCTCGAAGGTCGACCCCACCCGGACCTCCGCGTTCTCGACTCGGTTCTTCTCGAGGTTCAGTCGGGCCAATCGGGCCGCCCGGCGGTTCACGTCGGTCATCACGACGTGTCCCCCGCTCGCGGAGCGGGCCGCGGCGACGCCGACCGCGCCCCATCCGCAGCCGAGGTCCAGTACCCGGTCCGTCCGCTGGACGGTCAGGTTCTCGATCAGCAGGGCCGTGCCGGGGTCGAGGCCGTGGGAGCCGAATACCCCGCGGTCGACGAGGAAGTGCAGCACGTCCCCCCGATAGAGGAACCGGAGCTCGGAGCGAGCCGAGGGGGAGCGCGGCCGCTCGGCGAAGTACTGGTCGGGCTCCGCCGCCGCGTCGTTCTCCTCGGCGCTCATGGGCTCCGCCGTCGGAACAGCGACTCCCTCCGGGCGCTGATGGGGCGGCCGCCGGGGAGCAACGCCTCCCGGAGCAGCTCCTTCTCGCGTCCGGAGAGCGAGCGGGGGAGCTCCACATGGGCCGTCACGATGAGGTCGCCCCGACTCGAGCCCCGGAAGCGCGGGAACCCGTTCCCCCGCAGCCGGAACTGGGTCTCGGGCTGGGTTCCGGCCGGGACCTTCAGTACCGCGTGCCCTTCGATCGTCTGGACCGTCACCTCGCCGCCCAGGAGCGCGACCCCCAGCGGGACCGTCGTCTCCGTGTAGGCGTCCTCGCCCTCGCGGCGGATACGGGCCAGCGGCTCGAAGACGACCTGGACGTACAGGTCCCCCGGGGGCCCGCGCCCGCTCGCCGCCAACCCGTGCCCCGGCACGCGGAGCACCGCGCCGTCCTCCATCCCGGGGGGCACCGTGAGCTCGATCTTCTCGGTGGAGCGGACCCGGCCCGCGCCGTCGCACACCGGACACCGCTGGAGGATCCGGCGACCGGAGCCCCGGCATCGCGGACACTGCCCGACCGTGATCAGCTGCGTGTAGCCCCGGTTCTGGACCCGACGCACCTGCCCGCTCCCGCCGCACTCGGAACAGACCTCGAGCGCCGTGCCGTCCTTGGCCCCGGTCCCGCGGCAGGCGGTGCACGTGTCCTCCCTCGGCACCTCGACCGTGGGCTTCGTTCCCGTGACCGCGGCGAGCAACGGGAGCCGAAGCGACATCTCGATGTCCGAACCGCGCGAGATGCCGGCCCGACGCCCGCCCCCGAGGCCCCCGCCCCCGAAGCTGCCCCCGAGGCTGCCGAACAGCTGTTGAAAGATCGGGTTCGAGCCGAGGAGGTCCTCAAGGTCGCTGACGTGCGTGAAGTTCTGCCAGCCGAAGCCCCCCGGTCCGAAGTCGGACTCGACCGCGGAGGCGCCGCCGACGTCGTAGCGGCGGCGGGTCTCGGGGTTGGCGAGCACCTCGTAGGCCTCCGAGAGCTCCTTGAACTTCTCCTCGGCGACCTTCGGGTTCTCCTTCGCGACGTCCGGGTGGTACTGGCGAGCGAGCTTCCGGTAGGCCTGCTTGATCTCGTCCGCCGAGGCGGTGCGAGGCACGCCCAGCACCTCGTAGAAGTCCCGCTTCGCCATCGTGACGACGGTGCCTCCTCGAGAGCTACCGTCTCCGGGCGCGAAGAATGCGCCCGCTATTTACCGTCTCAGTGGTGTCCGCACCGATCGGAGGGCGCACGGTGATGCGAACCGAGGTTCCGGTCCGGGCCCGGCACCGCCGGTCGGCCCGCCCCTCGGCCACGGCGACCTCGATGGTCCCGAAGCTCGAGCCGAGGGCGCCGA
>JASHTC010000088.1 GCA_030040755.1 Thermoplasmata archaeon
CCATATGGCAATGGACGTGTACCGCGTGCTCCTCCCGTGGATGGGGAACGGGGCCGGCGGTCCGAATGGCGAATCGGTTCCGTTCGACCGGAATCGGATCGCGATCCTTCCGTTCGCCAACATCAGCCCCGACTCGGCGGACGAGTACTTCGCCGACGGCCTCACCGAGGAGTTGATCGCGAACCTCTCCCTGGTCCCCGGCCTGAAGGTGATCGCGAGAACGTCCGTTCTTGGGTACAAGAAGGGCGAGAAGAAGGTCGCCGCCATCGGCAAGGAGCTCGGGGTCGGCACCGTGGTCGAAGGGAGCGTCCGCCGGGCCGCGAACAAGATCCGCGTGACGGTCCAGGTGATCGACGTCGCCACGGAGGAACACCTGTGGACGGCGAAGTACGACGACGACCTCGACGACATCTTCGCGGTGCAGAGCGAGATCGCGACGAAGGTGGCGACCTCGCTGCCGGGAAGCCTGACGAAGCCTCAAGCCCCGGTCCCGGAGCTGGAACGCCCCAAGGAGACCCAGGCCTACCTGTCGTATCTCCAGGGTCAGGCGCTGATCTGGAGGACGGACGAGGCCTCCCTCCGGAAGTCGCTGGAACATTTCCAGAAGGCGTTAGAGAGCGACCCCACGTTCGCTCGCGCCTACGCCGGGCTGGCGCGGGCCTACATCAACCTGGGGGGCGAAGGATACCTGACCTGGACCGGCGCCATCGAGATGGGACAGGCGGCGGCCGAGCGAGCCAGCCGGCTCGACCCGGACCTCGCCGAAGCCCATGCGCTCCTCGGGGAGATCGCGTTCATGGCGGACGACCCGGCGGAGATCCTCGACCGGGAGCTCCGACGGGCGCTGGAGCTCAACCCCAATCTCGCCCAGGCCCACAGCATCCTGAGTTCCCTCGCGGGCTCGTTCGGGATCCTGGAGTCCTACGTCCTCCAAGCGGACGAGGCATACCGCCTGGACCCTCTCTCCCCGCCGATGATCCGGCGCCAGGGCGAGGCCTACTTCTACACGGGAAGGCACGAGGAAGCCCTGGCGCACTGGAGGAACCACGTCGAATCGGACCCGATCGACGCCTATCGGGGCATGGCGGAGCACTACATGCTCAAGAGTGACCTCGAGCAGGCCGAGTCGATGGTGCAGGAGCTCGAGCGGGTCGCGCCCAACAGCGACCCGGCCCTGGTCAACCGGGGAATCCTCGCCGCGCTGAAGGGGGATCGGGACACCGCCGTCCGGATGATCGCACGGATCGACGAGCTCTTCAAGAAGGGCACGGCCCGTCAGTCCTCGATCGGGTACATCTACCACGCCCTGGGCGACCTGGACCGGTACTTCGAGTACATGTTCGCCGCGGCAAAGAATCACACCCTGCCCGCGGTGAGGGTCCGCCTCTCCCCCCTCTTGGCGGCGGCGCGCCGGGACCCCCGGTTCGTCATGCTGGTCATCCAGGCGGGTCGGCCGATGCAGGCCCATCGACCCGCCGGCTAGCTCCGGAGCCCTGCCGCTGCGCTCCGACCCCCCGGGGGATGACCCAGCCCCCCGGGCAGAACGCCGAGCTCAGGACGGGGCCGGTTCCACGGCGGTCCGAGGCCCTCCCGCCCGGAGGAATCCCGGGCTCGCTTCGGCACGCGAGGCGGTCGCGGCCAGCGGGCGCCCTGCTAGGACGCTCCGCCCTCTTCGACGAGGAGCTTGATCGCCTCGCGAGGGATACCGTGGGCTCGTTCCACAATGGACTCGATCGCGCTCGGCCCGAGCGTGAACGGAGTCAGCCCGACCGCCCGCTGCAGGATCTTCCGCATATCCTCCGGACTCACCGGACGGAACTCGAGGATGGTGCATCTCGACTGCAACGGTTTGGACACATCGCTGAGGTCGTTGCACGCGAGAATGTAGAGCGAGGTACCCCCGTCCCCCTCCACGGCCGGTCGCAGGGCGTTCTGCGCCGGAGGGGTCAGGGTCTCGATCTCGTCGAAGAAGACGATCCGGAACGGGGCGTTGCGCTTGGGGGCAAGGCGTGAGTTCATGATGATCTCCGCGAGCTGGTGGGGGCTCCGGTCGTCGAAGGCCTTCAGCTCGGAGAAACTGTTCTCGAACTCGTCCCCCAAGACCTCGCGAGCGAACGCCCGTACGGCCGTAGTCTTCCCGATCCCTGGCGGGCCGTGCATCAGGAGCGTGGGGGGCACGATGGACCCGTTCAGGACCCCCTTGGCGAGGCGCTGGAGGCGTCCGATCACCTCCGGCTGCCCGATGATGTCCGCCAGGGACCTCGGGCGGAAGTCCTCCATCGAGATTCGCGTCACCAATCGGAGGGACTCACCCTCCCGCCGACTAGGGGTGTTCAGATATTAGAAGGGACGGAAGGCGATTGCCCTCGAAACCTCAGCCCAGCGTGGGCGCGATGGTGGTAGCGGCGGTGCGCCGTGGATCGGACCGGCCCGCCGGGGCGAGCGGCCCGTCCCCTCCCCTCGTCGGGGTGGGTCCGACGGGACGGGTCGAGAGGTTCGGCGGCGCGCGGGGGGTCGAAGGGTCTCAGTGGGTATGGAACGCTCCCGGGGCGCTGGCCTTTCGAGCGGAATCCTGGACACGGACGAACTCGTTCGCGGCCATGATCCGGTTCAGCTTCTGCGCGAATTCGGCCAACCGGTCGCCCCGCACGCCG
>JASHTC010000089.1 GCA_030040755.1 Thermoplasmata archaeon
GACCCCGTGGTGGAGATGGGCTGGCGGTACGGAGCCGCGGCTCAGACCGTCGCCAAGTTCGGGCTGGCGGGACTGCTTCAAGGCACGCAACTGGTCGTCAACTCCCCCGCGCTCGCGGAGACCTTCCGGCAATTCTCACCTCGGTTCATTCCGAACGGACTCGATGTCGCCCGATTTGAGGCGCTCCCGCCGAGAGCGGAGTCTCGACGGCTCCTGAACCTGGACCCGAATGCTCGCATCGTCCTCTGGGTCGGCAAGGTCGTGTACTCCAAGCGCATCGAATGGCTGTTCGAAGCGCTGCGGAGGGTACCGAACTGTCAGGTCGTGGCGGTCGGAGGGTACAACGAGGAACACTTCGGGGATCGCTACCTTCGAACGGTGCAGGCTCAATATCCGGACGTGGCGGCCCGAGCCACGTTCCCCGGCGAGGTGCCCCAGTCGCAGATCGGTCTCTACCTCGCGGCGGCCGACGTCTTCGCGTTTCCGTCCCGATTTGAGGGGATGCCGAACGCCGTCATGGAAGCGATGGCCGCGGCCCTCCCGGTCGTGGCCTCGGACATCCCCGCCCATCGGGTCCTTCTTCGACCCGGAGAAACCGGCTTCCTCGCCGGCGACCCGGCAGAGTTTTCGCAGAGGATCTCTATGCTCCTCGACGACCCGGCACTTCGGTCCCGGGTCGGCGCCCAGGCCCGTCAAGGGGTGCGCCTGGAGTTCACGTTCGACCGGGTATGTAATCGCTATCTCGAGCTGTATCGACACATGCTTGACTCTACACCGCCCCAAGGTCGGGCGTAGCCCGCGACCGAGTGCAGCGAGCAAGAAGACGGCCGGGGCCGCACGGGCGTCGGGGGACTTCCGACCCGGGCCCCGCCGGCGGGTACCTGATCTTGGGCGAACGGAGTACGTGTCGTCCTCCACGGGGCGGGCGCACGACCCGGGCTACCCCGCCCGCGATCGGATCCGGACCCCGGGCAACGCCGAGCTACGACCGCTCGACCCGCCGACGCGGGCTCGAGTCAGGTTCGCCGCATCTAGCGGAGCCTCGGCCGCGTGGCCGTGAACCCGAATCGTTGCTCGCCGGGGGGACCTCCCCTACCGGGGAGCGGGGCCGTCGCACTTCCCCGGGCGGACTCGACTAATGGGCGGGCCCGGGGGGCTGACGGATCGCCAGTCCTCTAAAGGTCCGGCGGATGAGCGGGGGGCCATCGGTTCGATCCGGGCCGGGCCTGCCTCGGTCTACGTGTTACTCCTCGGCGCCCCGGGAGGTTGGGCCGCCACGAGGTCCGCATAGAGACGGGCGAAGCGCGTAGCGACCCCGCGAAGCTCAAAATGCTCGAGGAAACGCTGGCGCGCGGCGGCTCCCATCTGCTCCCGGAACTCGTCGTCCTGGATCATGCGCCCGACTCCGTCGGCGATTGCCTCGGGGGACTCGGGAGGAACCACGATGCCGCACCGTCCGCCGTCCGCGAAATCGTTCATACAGCCGGCTTCGGACGCTACGGAAGGGAGACCGCACGCGCCCGCTTCGATCATCGCGTAGGGAAGCCATTCGGTCCGGCTGGGAACGATCGAGAGGTCGCAGGAATTGTAGAGACCCACGAGCTCCTCTTGAGACACTCGCGGCACGAACCGCACCACGTCGGACACGTCCTCCTGCCGGGCGAGCGCCTCGAGGTGGGCCTTCTCCGGCCCGCTGCCCCGCACGAGAAGCCCGACCTTCACGCCCCGTCTGCGGAGGATCGCCACCGCGCGGATCGCGAGGTCGACCCCCTTGGGGGGACTCAGCCGCGCGACGACGATCGCCAACGGCGTGCCGGAAGCGAAACCAAAGTCCTCGGGAGCCCGGGTTGCCGTGCCGGGGTGGAAGATCGCTCCGTCGACGGCGTTGGGAATCCAGTCCGCGATGGTGGCGGGAGAGACGCCGAGACCCTCGAGATAGGCACGGGCGCGGACTGTTCGAGGGACGAAACAGCGCGTGCGGGCCCGCAGCGTCCGACCGGCGACCAGTTCGAACCCCTCCTCGTACAACGGTCCGGGAAACCGCATGTGGCGAAACGCCTCCTGCCAGACCAGGAAGGCGGCCCCGATGCTGGCCGCGGCTCGGGAGGAGAACAGAGTGGTCAACTGAAAGCAGTCGCCGCTCTGGATCACGTCGGCGCCTCGCCGACGGATCAGCTCGCCAATCCTGGGCGTGAAGGGTACCAGCGCCGGGTTGAATACGCCCCTCAGCTGGGTCGGTACTCCCACCACGGTAAGGTGGTCGCTGAGCGCGACCTCGTCACGCCCCAGGTAGTCCTGGGCCGCGTAGACCGAGACGCGGTGGCCCAGGTCGGCGAGCGCTCGTCCGAGTTGGTTGATGCTGGTAGTCCGCAACTCGGCCTCCGTGAGGACCACGGGCCGTCCCACGTCCAGGACGGACGTCAGGTTCGGGGTGGCTAGAATGGGATTTACGATCGCGATGTCCATTCGCGCCCCTCGTGCTCACCCCGCACACGAGCCACGATAATCTCGTTATGGGTCGCCTGCCGGGGGCGTAGCGAGCAGTTCCGGCTGGGCCCTCGGTCGAACGTCGATTCCGAGGCCCGCGACGGGTTCGCGTAAGGCGATTCGGACGGCTCGCGCCCACCACGGTCGTGCTCAGGCCGGTTGGCGCCTGGAGGGGACGCCGGACGCGGGGGCGTCCGTTTCACGCTGGGCGGGGTGGACGGCCGAGGGCCCGCCGGGGGGGCCTTCACGCGCCCTCTTCGGTCCGTTCACCTCTCACGCGGGCGGGTCCGACCTCGACGTCCTCGCGTTCTTGCCGGTCGGGAAGCGGCCCCCGGAGCCTCGCTTCGGAACATCCGGTACATCCCGAACACCAGGCCCACCTCGAAGGCCGCCACGAACAGATAGAGGAAGGCCACCGCCCAGGAGGGGAGGGAAAACGGAGAGGAGGAGGGAGTCGTTCCGGAGGGCGGCGGCCCGGATCCCGAGGGCCCCGGCGGGGTGAAGTTGGCGTTCACGACCAAGGTGGCGGTCCCGTCGGGAAGCACGAACATCCCCCCGGCGGCCGTCGTGTTCGCTCCGGTTAAGGCGCCGAGTGCGTAATGGTACGTTCCGCTCGGCAGGTTGAACGTAATCGAAATGCCGGACAACGTCACGTTCACCGGCTCGGGCCCGGTCAGGGACACCCACCAGGGCGTACCGGCCGTGAGACCGAGCTCCGTGAACCGGACCTGATAGGTGGTCGTGTTCTCCACCGACTCCCCGGGGACGACCACCACATTGAGCTGGATGAGGTCCGGCCGGGGGGTCACCACCGAGTAGCTACCGAGCGTGTAGCCGGACGCTTCCAGCGTGAGATTCGCGATGCTCGTTCCCATCGGGAGGCCAGAGAGGGTGGCGCCTCCGGTGCCATCGGTCGGCCCCAGCATGACGGAAGAGGACTGGGAGGGCAGGTCCAGTCCCACCTGGACGAGAACACCCGGCACGGGGTTCCCGCCGGGCGTCGTGACGCTCAGCTGAAGGTCGACCGTACTGTTGGTGGTGGTGATCGCCGTCCAACTGTCGAGGATCACCGTAACGGAGAGCGTACCGGTCCAGTTCGTCTCGAAGGCGGCGGGACCCGTGGAGGAGTCTACCGTGAAGGTCTGGGAGTCGGGCCCCGCGACGACACTGACGGTATACGCGGCGGAGTAGTTCTCGCTCGGGACGCTCAGACTCACGGTATCGTAGAGGGTGCCCTCCGGCGAGACCGAGTACGTCACCTTCGTGGAATTCAGGGACGTGATGTGGGCCCCCACGGTGCCGCTACCGAGATCGCCCGACATTTGGACGGAGAAGTCCGGCTCCGCCCAGGGGATGGACGTTGTGAAATTCTCCACCTCCCCGGTGACCGGGCTGTGTGTCTGGAGCGTGGCAGAGAAGTTCCCCGAAGACTCGGAGAAGCCCACCCCGGTAGCACGTCCGATGGATTCGAGGTCGGCGGTAGGGAACCCGCTCGACGTCGGATGGGGGGTCAGGACGTTGACCACGTTCACGATCGGGCCGGGGTTGCTGGCCGTGTCGTCCACGATGGCCGACGACGTGTCCGGGAACGAATTCCCGTAGATGACGTTCTCACTGCCGTTCGAAACTGCGGCGCCGTAGAAGTACCCGAGCACCACCCCCGAGGTGGCGCCGTCCACCACGTTGCCTTCGATGGTCCCATAGTCGTCTGCTTGAAGGATGGCGTCACTCGAGACCCCGCTCGGCAAGAGGTTCCATCCCTCGATGAGGTTGTTCGAGATCGTGGTGTAGTTGGCCCACTGGTAGTTCTGGATGGCGCTCGGAAGATTCGTGGTCTCGACGATCGGCAAGGTGTTCCGGAACGTATTGCCCGTGACGGTGTTGTGCAGCGAAGGGCCGATGTTGCCCGCGCCGTCGTCCCAGTCGCCCTGCACCCAGATCCCGAGTTGCGTATTGAGCACGGTGTTGTTGGCTACCGTGGTGTAATCCACTTCCGACTCGAGCCCGATGCCGGCGGTGCCGACGGTAGGGTTCTCCTGGTCGGCCGACTCGTTGATAACATTGTCCTCGACAAGCGCGTGGGTTACCCCGCGGATGAGGTAGATGCCCTCGTACGTCTCGAGTCCGCCGTACACGCCGGCCTGGGGGTCGGTGCTGATGTTCGTGATCGTATTGTGAGCGATCAGAACGTCCGTGACGTTCTGAGAGACCCGGATCCCGAAGCTGGTGGAATTCGAGATGAAGTTATCCTCGATGGTGAGCCCGCTGATCCAGATTCCGTGCCCCGAGGGGTCGAACACGTAGGCCAGAACCCCGGAGTCATGGACGAACTCCTTGCCCCCCGTATTGAGGATGCGGTTATGAGAGATGTTCACGTTCGAACTGTCCAGATCCGTCACGTCGCCGCCGCTAACGGTGTTGTAGGCGAACCGGCTGCCGGAGGCGTTGACCCACCCATCGATGCCCGAGTAGCCGATCAGAATGGGGGTGGGGTTGGTGCTCCGGGGGTCGAGCGTGAAGGTGTTGTTCTCGATGTCCGAGGCGCTGGCGACGAACAAGGCTCCCCCGAGCATCGAGGTATCGACCATCCTGGAGTGCGTCATCACGAACCCGGAGCTCGCTCCCGAGGTGGAAACCACCCAGGTGCTGTTCACGGTGGAGGTGGTGGACTCGAAGGCGCAATCCTCCACGGTCACGTCGGTCGCAGACACCACGAGCGCTTCGTAGTAGTCGTTGAAGGTCACCCCGTTGAAGCTGGCGCCGGCGGCGTTGACCACGAACCCGTTCGTCCCGTCAGGCCCTCCAAGGTCCAGGATCGCGCCCCCGGAAACGGAAAGGTGGGCCCCCGACTCGGCCTCGACCCACAGGTGATTCGCCGGGACTGAACTCTCGATCGTCGAGGCCGTAGTGGAGAGCGCGCCGCCGTTCTCGATGACGAGTCCGTTGGCGAGTCCCGTCGGTTCGGCGAGACTGAGGGTGACATTCTGGAGCGTGAGCGAGCCCCCGGACTCGATCGTGATGCTCCCGTTCACGACGAGCGAGGTGTTGCTGTAGCTCACCTGGCTCGAGATTTTCCAGTTCCCGTCGATCGTCACCTCCGCCTGGACCCCGGACGAGCCGGCATGGCCGGAGCCGACGGCCGCCGCAGTCACGCCCGCCAGCAGCAGGAGCGCGAGGACCGTCAGCGGGATGACGTGGAAGACGAGCGGTTTCCCCGATCCCGCCGTCCGACACATTTTCCTACGAGTGGGCCGCTGGGCCACCGGGCAGGTCGAAACGAGGAGTGGAGGGCCCGTCATCGCACGAATCCAAGGTGAAAGTCTCGATGCGCATATATGTGTATTACGGCTTATTTTGCCGGTGCACCGCGTATCTTCGAGCTTCCCCTGCGACGCCCCTACATATGTCTTTGTTGCCGCCGACCGCCCGAGCCCGCTCGACGACCGAGGCGCCTCGACAGAGAACGGCAGGAGGGGGAACTCCGGTGCGATGCCGGCAGGCCTCGAGGCTGACGTCGGGTTCGGACCCGGAGGACCGGCGGTCTAAGAGGGGGGGAGTCGAGCCCCCCATGACCCCGAGGGGGTACGGGGCCCCGGCGCTCGAGCCAATCGACCGTCCGTCAAGTGACTTTATATTCACGCTTCGTAGACAATGAGGGAGGCCTGGCTCCGGACTACCGGTTCGTGACGACCGACTTTCGAGTCAGCTCGTGCTCGCCCCGGGAGATGGACCGGGACGAGTGGGAGGATCTGGCAGATCGTACCCCCATCCCGCCCGGGTCGTTCCAGCACTTCGACTCGTCGTGGGTCGACGAGCAGCAGGGACTCCGTTCCTTGTTCGTGGCGGTCCGGAGCCGCGAGGGACGGCTGCTCGGTGGAGCGCGAGTCACCATGGAACGCAGGCTCCCGTACCGGCACTTCGAGATGCTCGGTGGGCCGATGTTCCTACCCGGTTATGAGGACGCAGTCAAGGCCCAAGTGGCGAAGACGTTCAGAGATACGGTGCTCGTGGTCGACAGCGGGATCGTCCAACCCAGCCCAGGGCACCCGTGGAACCTGGAGGAGTTCGGCTTACACCGCTCGCCGGTGGGGGTCGAGACGGTCATCGTTGACCTGACCCGCACGGAAGAGGAGCTGTGGCGCGGGGTGGATCACTCCGTGAGGCAGGGTGTCCGGAAGGCAAGGGACCACGGATTGACGGTCCGAGAGGTGACCACCGAGAGCGAGATCGACCGGATCTATCCCTTGATCGAGCGATTCGGTCGGCAACGAGATTTCGCGATCATCAGCAAATCCCGTCTCCTGGCGACCCAGCGGGTCTTCCACCCCTCGGGACGGTCGTACATCCTCGTGTGTGAGGCGGGGTCGAATCCGGCCGGGGTGGCGGTCATTCTGCTGACCAACCAACGAGCGGAACTGCTGGTGGTAGCCAGCGCCCCCGAGTTCGGCAAGGTGCAGATGGTAAGCCTGCTCGATTGGGAGTCGATGCGATTCTGCAAGGCCCACGGGGCGACATCGTTCGACTTTCTCGGGCTTCCCCCCGCCGGCGGCGGACTCGACGGCCTCCGCCGGTTCAAGCTGAAGTGGGGAGGCAGCATCGTGGGCGGCGAGGAGTACCTGGAGGGCGTGTTCTTCCGCTTCGCCACCGCTACGGTCCGGCGCTGGCCCAACCTGTTCAGCCCAATCATCATGCAACGAGGGTTCTTCCGCAACGGAGTCCGCTAACGACCCGGGCCGGCCCAGAGGGGGTTCCGGGGCCCTCGGCATGAAGGTCCCCGCCCGCGGGGGGGAGCCGTGGACCGGTCGGGAAACGGCTGGATAGCCCTCCGAGCCGAGGACGGGTTTCAGGGAGGGGGAAGAGCTCGCCGGCATGGGATTTGCTTGCGCGGCCCACGAAGCGGGAGCGTCGCTTGGAGCGGGCGGCACCCTCTACCTCGTCCAAGGCGCCTCACACTTTGGGCTCGCCGAGAGCCTCTGCGAGGGCGTGGAGGGCGCTCAGCGAACACCCCGAGCCGCGGGTCCCCGGCCGTTATCAATTTGAGCTCCGGACAGGTTCTACCTTTCCGACGCATGACCGGGTCGCCCAGAATCAGCGTCATCCTCCTGGCCCTCGACCGAAAGATCTACGTCAAAGGCGGGGTCGCGTCGGCCCTGGACCAGACCCTTCCGCGCGACCGATTCGAGATCCTCGTCTACAAGAACTTCCAAGACCCGGAGATCGACTCGTATCTCGAAGCCAACGGGGTGCGCGCCTTTACGTCCGACCCCTCCTCGAGGCCCCGACCTATGCGAGCGGTATTGAGCGACGCGCGCGGGGAGATTCTCTGCTTCTTGGACGACGACGACCTGTTCACCCGGGACAAGCTCGCGTTCGTCGAGCGCGTCTTCTCCGAAGACCCCTCCCTCGGCTATTTCCACAACGGATTCATCGTGGTCGACGAGAACGGTAAGCCGTTCGCCCGCACCCCCTTCGCGCAGTTCGAGGAGCGGGTCTACCTCCGGGCGGAGGATGGACGGACCCGGTGGGTCCCGCCCGATGCACTGACGAGTGCGTTGGGATACAACACTAGTTCCATCAGTGTCCGCAGGGATTGGCTCACCCCCTTTCTTGCGTCGTTCGACCGACGGGAGGCGGAGTGGTCGGATGCGATGCTCCTCTCCTGCGCCCTGGTTTCGGGCTGCGCTCTCCTCGCGGACCCTGCGAAGCTAACGCGCTACCGATATCACGACAGCTGGGTGAACATTCTCCACTACACGATGGCATCGGCCGGCCAGATTGCCGACGTGGACGCCCAGAACATCGCGGTCTTGAACATGATCGCCGGTATCGCGGCCGGCACCACCTTGGCCCCGGTGGTAGCCGACGGCCTGGAGTACGTTCGGTTCCATCGGAGCCTATTCGCCGACCGCGTGGATTGGCGGCCGCGCTTCGGGGACTTCGTCCGCTTCCTGCGTGGCGGCATT
>JASHTC010000090.1 GCA_030040755.1 Thermoplasmata archaeon
CGTGAAGCCCGTGACGCCGAGGATGACCGAGGGCGCGTTCGAGAGAACGGCGAGCCGTCCCGCGGCGTTCAGCGCGTCGAGCGCCACGGAGCCCAGCGGCAGGGTGATCAGGCCCGGGCTCTGGCTGGGGAAGAACCGGGCGGTGCCGAGCGAGTAGGTGGTCCCGAGGAAATAGAGGCCGACGGTCGCGTTCCCGAGCCCGGTCGAGTTGGAGATGTACCGGATCTGCACCGACCCCGCCCCGTAGTTCGAGGGGTAGGCCCAGTTCTCGGCGATCTGAGCGGACCCGAGCGGGGTCTCCGGGTAGCCGGTGAACGAGTAGTTTCCGCTCGCGAGCGGGGTGTCCGGACCGAAGAAGGTCGGGTCGAACGAGGTGTTCCCGGCCGGCGCGTACTGGTCCCGGTAGGTGTTCTCGTACGAGCTCGCGAACAGGCTGACGTGCGCCCCCGCCTCCTGCAGGTAGGTCGGGGCGTACCGAGTGTCTTGGAAGATCGGCGCCGGCAGCGACGGCCCGTTGGCCAGGATCGCCGCGTTGTCGGTGATGTTGGAGTTGTTGAGCGTCAGGTCGGCCGTGGCGCCCGTGACGGTGACCCAGCCGGGGAAGGCCAGGCTCGAGTTCCACAGGGACATCGTCCCCGTGACCGTGAGGGGCAGCTTGAGGTAGGCGTTGGGGGTCGCGACGTCGGTGGTGACGGTCGAGTTGAAGAGGTCGGCGGTGCCCGCGACGTCGAAGGAGTACAGCCCCGAAACCCGCTGGGCGAGGGTCCCGTACTCGGGGATCGACTGGACGAAGGAGAGGGTCGTGTTGCGGACGATCAGGGTCCCGCCCGCGTCGACGGTGATGTTTCCGCCCTGGAAGTACGTCTGGTTCAGCTTGGGGGGCTGGATCACGAACGTCTCCCCGCTGGTGACCACGAGGTTTCCATGCGTGACGTCCGGTTGCGCTGCGGCGAGGACCGGCGCCGCCGCGTCCGCCGGCGCCTTGACGGCCGCCGCGGACACCCCGGAGAATCCGAGGCCCCCGAGCACGAGGAGGGTGAGCACCAGGACGACGATGGCACCCAAGGTCAGTCGGCGCGCCCGAGGCTGCGATCCTTCGGAGGGTGAAGGATGGCCCGAAAAACGGTCCACGACCGAAGAGAGGTCGGGTTGGTGTATTTAATTCTCACCATCCCAATATCTCGACTCCCCTCGGAAGACCGCCACCCCCGGCGAGCCGGGCGGCCTACGGAACGGTGAGCACGACCTTGCCGAAGAGGTCCGGCGCCTCGAGGCGCTGGAAGGCGGCGACCGCCTCCTCGAGGGGCCGGGTGGAGTCGATCACGGCGTGCAGGCGCCCCGCGGCCAGGTGCCCCAGGACCTCCGTGAACTCGGCGGCGTCGGCCATCGTGCTCCCGCGGATGGACCCCTGCCGCCAGAACAAGGTCCGCACGTCGACCTCGACCGTCGGCCCCCCGGTCGCCCCGATCACCACCGCCCGTCCACCGCGGGCCAGGGCCCGGACCGAGCGGGGCAGCGTGGGGGCCCCCACCGAGTCCAGGATGACGTCGAACCCCTTCTTCGAGCTCGCCGGCCAGAGCACCTTGTCGAGCGGGTGGTCGGCGTCGAACGGCACGAAGTCGTCCGCCCCCAACGCTCGCACCGCGGACTCCTTGGATCGGCTGCGCGAGGCGACCACCACGCGCGCCCCGAGGAGCTTGCCTACCTGGACCGCGGCGGTCGTCACCCCCCCACCGGCCCCGACCAGCGCGAGTTGATCCCCCGCCCGGAGCCCGCCGACCGTATGGAGGGCGCGCCAGGCCGTCTGGAAGACCAGCGGGACCGCGGCCGCCTCGGCCCAGGAGAGTCGCTCGGGTCGCCGGTGGACGTTCCGGGCGGGCACCACGACGAGCGTGGTGGCGCTGCCCTGCGTGTGCTCGCCCAGGATCCGAAAGTTACGGCAGTACGACTCCTGCCGCGCGAGGCAGGCCTCGCACGTCCCGTCCCAGATCGCCGGGTTGAGGAGCACCTCCTCGCCCCGCGACCAGCCGCTCACGCCCTCCCCCAGCGCCTCCACCGTACCGGCCCCGTCGGAGCCGAGGACGTGGGGCCGCTCGACGGGGACCCCCGGCATCCCTTCGAGCGTGAAGCGGTCGAGGTGGTTGAAGGCGGCGGCTCGCACGCGCACCCGGACCTCCCCCGGCCCCGGGACCGGCTCCGGGACCTCGACGAACGATAGCCGGTCGAGGCCTCCGTGCTCGGCGAATCCGAACCCCCGCACCGCGCCTACTCCCGGGCCGGCTCCCAGCGGGTCCCGCTCGCGTCGTCCTCCAGCACGATCCCCGCGGCGCGCAGCTCCTGGCGCATCCGGTCCGCCTCGGCGAAGTCGCCCCGCGCCCGCGCCCGGTCGCGGGCCCGGAGGAGGACCGGGACGACCGCGGCCAGGGCGCCCGAGCTCGGCGCGGTCGGCCGCTCGAACAGCCCGAGCACCTCCGCGCCCCATGCGTACGGGGCGTAGAGCTGCTGCAGGGAGGCGCCGGAGAGCCGCTCGAGCGCGGCGAGGTCCTCCGAGAGCGCGCGACTCCATCCGAAGAGGAGCGCGACCGCCTCGCGGGAGTTGAAGTCCTCCGCGAGTGTTGCCTCGAGCCGTTCCACGAGCTCCTCGGCCGCGCGCGCCCGGTCCGCCGCGAGCTCCTCCCCCGGGCGCTCCTCGCCGTCGCGCCGGAGGAGCTCCGCGATCCGTTCGGCCGGTCGCGCCAGTCGTCGGTAGGCCTCGTGGGCCTCGTCCAGGCTCTTTTCCGCATCGAACTCGAGGGGGCTGCGGTACTGCGCGTTCAGGTAGTAGAACCGGAGGACCGCGGGGCCGTGGCGTTCGATGCTCCGAGCGAGCGAGTAGACGTTCCCGATCGACTTCGACATCTTCTCCCCGGCCATGTTCAGCATCCCGGCGTGCATCCAGTAGTTCACGAGGGGCGACTCCCCCGTCGCCGCCTCGGCTTGCGCGATCTCGGCCTCGTGGTGGGGGAAGATCAGGTCGA
>JASHTC010000091.1 GCA_030040755.1 Thermoplasmata archaeon
CGAGACGTTGGCGAGGTCGGACGCGGGGAGCGGCCCGCCCTCGAACCTCAGCACGCCCGAGTACGAGGGGTCGAGCGACGCTCCGAGACACGGCTGGCCGACCGGCGCGGAGCGGCCCCCGGGGGGAGCCGGCGCCCCGAGGGAGGCCGGGACCAGGAAGAGGAGGGCGACGGCGACCGAGCCCACGCACGACGCCCGCAGCCACCGTGGGACGGCCATCCCGGCTCCGTCCGTTCGCCCGAGAGCGAGAGGTGAGAGCCGAGAGCCGTGCTCGGGCTTAATCGTATCGCGAACGGCCGGACCGCTGAACGGTGCGTGCGGCCCCGTGCTCCCGCCGGCCCATCCGAACGGGCCGAGCCTGCCCCCCCCGAGGTCGTGGACGGACGCGGCCGCGTCGGCTAGCCGGACCGTTCCGCGAGCGGGTACTGGACGACCACGCGATGCTCGACCCCGGTGGGGCGGAGCTGGCTCTCGACGAGGTCCACCTCGGTCACGGCGAAGCGGGTCGGGGCCGGGGCGGGGGTTCGTCCGTCCAGCAGGCCTCGCGCCCGCGCCGCGTCGGCGGCCGAACGGACCCGGAACAGCGTCAGGTGCGGGACGAACGGTGCCACGTCGACCGGGATGCCGGCCGCGATGACCGCCTGCCGCACGTCGAGGGCCAGCCGCCGGAGCTCTTCGCGGCCCGCTCCGACCCCCCGCCACACGATCCGCGGAGTCGTTCGCGAGGGGAACGCCCCCACCCCTTCGATCGTCAGGTCGAACCCGCGGTGCAGGGCCACGGTGGGGGCGACGCGTTCCGTCAGGGGGGCGACGAGGGACTCGTGGAACTCGCCGAGGAAGTGGAGGGTCAGGTGCTCGAGCGACGGGGGGGCCGGGTCGGGCCCGGGCGAGCCCGGGACCGGGACCGCGAGGAAGGCCCGCACGGTCCCCCGAGACGGTCCCTCGGTTTAGGGGTTGGGGGGCTCGGGCCGTCGGGGGAGGGTCCAGACCTGGGCGCGGTTCGGACCCCTCCCCAAGGCACGGAGCGTTCGACGCACGCGCTCCGCGCGGTGGGCGTCCCCGACCACGAACACCACGAAGGCGTCGCGCCCGGCGGCCTTGGCCCACCCGTGGCGGACCCGGTCGGCGCGCAGCGCCCCGGAGACCTCGGCCTCGACGTGCACATCCCGTCCGCCGAAGAACCGCCAGGCCCACCCGGCGCGGGCCCGGTCCAGCCGCTCCGCGAGCCCCGCGGGGCTCTCCGCGCCGGGCGGGCGCCCGAGCTGCCGAAAGAGCGCGTCCGGGAGCATGGTGTCGAACCGACCCTGCCGGAGGATCTCGAGGAGGTAGCCGCGTCGCGCGAAGACCCGGAACGCCCGAAGGAGGAGCGCCCGGTGCTCGGCGGTCTCGCGCGTCGCGCCGGTGCTGCGCCCGAGCCCGAGCCGTCGTTCGCCCGCGGGCGTAAGCCGCACGCCGGTGGCGGTGAGCTCGACCTCGGAGCCGCGAGCGAGGGCCGTCCACGCGAGCTCGAGCCGTTCCGCCGCGACCCGTTCTCCCGGGAGGCGGTCGGCGGCGGGGACCACCCCCTCCGGAGCCAGCGGACGCCCCGACTCCTCCGCCGCGAGCACCGCGAGGAGCAGGCGCTCCACCGGCGGCTCGTCGGGCACGAGTCGGTCGTCCTCGGGCGCCACACCGAACTCGGCCCGGGTCGCCGCGAGGGCGACCCTCCACGCGGGCTGGGGGTTCTCGGCCCCGGGGCCGACGCCCTCGACCGGCTGCAGCCCGCCTCCATCGGAGTCGAGCGTGACCCCGGCGCCCACCGACAGCCCGGGCAGGGTCGCGACCGCCGCGGACGGAGAGAGGCCGACCCAGGGCCCGACGCTCGTCGCGGAGGCGGCGGGGACCCGGAACGTGACGAACGTCCCGACGGCCCCGGCCGCCGCGCCCCGTACCTCGGGCGCCAGCCGGTCCGGGTACTGCGTCGCGACGAGCGCCTCCACCCCGAACTTCCGCCCCTCGGCCAGGAGCTCGGCGACCATGCGGGGCGAGAGGCTCTGCACCTCGTCCAGCACCACGAGGACCGGGCGGGACGGGAGGCGTCCGTCCGCCCGGGCTGCGAGGCCGAGATACAGCCGACCGAGGAGGAGGGTCCCCGCGAAGGCGGACCCCTCGGGCCCCAACGTCGCCAGCGGGAGGCGGACGAGCAAGGCCCGTCCCCCCGCGAGCAGGGTCTCCGCCTCCAGCCCCCCGTCGGCGGGAGCGAGGAGCTCGACCAGGCCGGGCATCAGCACGACCTTGGACAGCCGGGTCGCGGCGGACCAGAGGAACTCGGGGTCCCGGCGCAGGATCGGTCCGAGCTCGTCCAGGAACCGGGCCGTGGCCGCCCGCCGCGTGGCCAGGCGGGCCGAGTCGCGTCGATCCGGGTCGGTCAAGAGGGCGTAGAGGTCGACGAGCGAGCCGTGGCTCTCCAGGACGAGCCGGGCGAAGGTATCGAAGATCCGCTCGAGACGGAACCCCCAGGCGAGTTCCGCGCCGTCGGGGCTCAACCGTTTGACGGCCGCCACGAAGTGGGCCGCCGCCCGGTCCACGGAGGCTTCCTCGGCCGCGAGGCCGGCCACCCCGGGGAACGGGCGCGCGCTCGCGTCGATCGCCACGACCCGGGCGCGGCCCGAGGGTCCGAGACGGTCGAGGACCTGCGGGGCGAGGTCCCCGTGCAGGTCGAGCACGACGACTCCCTGTCCCTCGTCGATCGCCCGCGCCGCGCGGGCGGCCAGAAAGGTCGTCTTGCCGGCGCCCGACGCCCCGAAGACGACCGTGTGGGCTCCGGACGGGGTCGCTCGTTCGCGAAAGTCGGCGAGGCCGAGCTCGGCGGTGCGGTGACTCCCTTCGGCGTAGGGAAGCCAGGCCCCGGCCGGAATGGAACGGATCCCGCCTCGGTCCCAATCGCGGCGGCTTCCGGTTCGGAGCCACACCACATCGGCCCGCCGGTGGACCGCTTGCGTCCAATCGGAGAGCATCCGAGCGGCGGCCATCGCCGCGGCCTGCTCGACGGTGCGCGCATCGCCGGCCGCGACCCGGAAGCGCGTCGCGACATCGACCGGTCCGTCGCGCCGGCGGACCCAGAACGTCTGGACGCCGACCCAGGCCCCGCGCCAGGGGAACGTCTCGAGCGAAGCGAGCTCGGGTGGAAATGGGCTCTCGACGCGCTCCTCCCCGAGCGCGTCCGGACGCGGGCAGACCACCCCGATCCGACCGGGACCTCCCGCGCCGGGCTCCGGAGGAGGAAGCGGCAAGGCCGGAGCGAGGTGCATGGGGCGAGCCGCGGGCGAGCTCCCGATCGACGCCCCGAGGGTTTCGGGCCGGAGGGTCACGCGGGGCACGGGGCTCCGGGAGGAGGCTTCGAAGACCGCTCCGGCCGGAGGCCGGCTCCCCAGCAGCGCGGCGGCGAGGGCCCGGTACCAACGCAGGCGCGCGGAGAGCGACCCTTCCAGTCGGACCGAGGCGACGTCAGCGCGGGCCACGCGTCGCCTCGAGGGCGCTCTGCACCAGCGAACGGATCTCCTCCTCCAGCCGCGGCAGCCGGTTGACCCGCGCGAACGTCCGCAGGACGTCGGTCGATACCACGTGGAGCACGGCCCGGTCCCGCTCCCACAGCCGGACGCGCCAGAGGAGGCGACCGTCGGACAGCCGGTAGAGGCGGGCCCGCGGGCGGTAGGGCCCGGCCAGCGGGAGACGGAGCTCTCCCACGAAGCCCGGCCCGGAGGGCAGTCGGCGACGAACGGGTTGCGGCGGAACGGGTTCCGAGAGCGAACGCACTGCGTCCAACCTTCCACGATTCCCCCCTCCCTCCGGCGGGCCGGCGGACGGAGGGCGGTGGTCGAAGTCCGCGGGACGCGAACGTCCCGTCACCGCTCCTCGAGGGCCCACCCCCGCGGCCGGACCGCCACGGGGCGCGAGGAGGCGGAGGTCCGGCGGAGGGCCGGGAAGACGGCCGACCGGGGCGAATCGACCTTCCCCGGACGTACGCGAGCGCCGGTCCGGCGAAGCGTACGCTCGGGGAGGCGGCGCCGAGGAGCCCTTACTCGCTCGGGGCGACGCGCTCGATCAGCCGGTGAGGCGCGGGACGCTCGCCGGGAGTTCCGGTCCGACGAAATGTCGGAGGGGAGCCCGGGCGCCGCGCGCCGGGGGTCGCGGGTCGGTCACGTCGTACGAGGTCGGGGCTCGCGGTCGGCTCAGAGGACCCGAGGGGAGCCAGGACGGAGGGGACGGCGCGGGACCCATGGTGTGCGCCGGTCCCAGGGAGTCGTCGACCACCCGATGCGGCGGGAACCGGACGATGAACGGTGCCCCCCAGCCCCGACCCCCTGCTCGGGGTTGTGGGGGGGTCCCTCGCACGCCTGGGACGCGGTGCATCGTCCCCTTGCGACGATCTGAAGGGACCCCTCCCGGGGTGGTTGCACGCTCTCTACGCGACCCCGAGGTATTTAGGGCGGGACGGAGAGAGGCGGGAACGGCCCCAGAGGGGACCGTTCCACTCCACGCGGCGAGCCCGGGCTACCGGCTGCGCGGCGCGCCCGACTCCGCGAGGACGACCCGGGGGAGCTCTCCCTGGATGGTCGGCGGCCGCCGGGCCGCGGAGGCGGCGCGGGCCGTCGCCTGGTGGCGGGAGAGGACCCATCGCTCTCCCCAGGCCCGCAGCTCGCGGGCGGCCGGGGCGAGACCGAGACCCATCTCGGTGAGGGAGTAGACGACCTGGAAGGGGCGGGTGCTGACGACGGTGCGCTGGACGACGCCCTGGCTCTCGAGGAACTTGAGCGTCGCACTGAGCGTCTTCGCGTTCAGGTGGGAGTTCGACTTCAGGATCTCGCTGAACCGCTGGGGTCCATCGAGCAGGCGATGCACGATCGCCAGCCGCCACTCGGTGCCGATCACTCCGATGGCGGCCAGGACGGGGCAGAGGCCGCGGGGCTCGGAGCTGTCGCACGCGTCGTCGGCATTACCGGGGATCGGGCCCGCGTGTCGGGGGCGCGTCGTGTCCATGGGGACCTCGAACCAGAAGGTACGCGAGGGGATTTATAGTTACTGTATGAAAGTAAGTGGCATTAGGTAACTCCACCCGCATCCGGCGCACCCTCCGGCTCCCCGTGCCTCCGGGCGTACGTTTTCTCCGCGCCGGTGCCTCCGAGCGCATGGCCCTGCGACGCCGCGAGGTCGAGCTGACGGTCGAGCGACCGCTCGCCGGCGCGCCCGAGGGAGGCAGCGTCCGGCTCGCGGCCCGGTTCGAGCCGTCCGGGGAGGCGGACCCGAGCCCGAAGGAGCTCGCGGAAGCGCTCGAGCGGTTGCGCGCGGACCTCGACGCGCTCGTCGGCCCCCCGCTCGCGGCGGCCGGGATCGCGCGGGCGGACCGCGAGCTCTCCGAGCTCGTCAACGCCTATCGCCCCCGCCAGCGCGAGCTGGTCGACCTGCTGCAGGACGAGGGCGAGATCTCCCCGGCCGAGCACGCGCGCCTCGTGGAGTACCTGGCGGGGCGAGCTCCCCCGACCCGACCGGTACCTTCCGCCCGCCCGTCGTTCGACGACCAGCCGATCGCCGCCGCCCCGATCCTCGCCGAGCGGGGCGGGGAGGGCGCGCGTCCGGTCGCCGAGCTCCTCCGCACCTATCAGATCGAGAGCCTGAAGCAGGCCGGCGCCGTACGGGCCCGCCGTCAGATCTCCTTCTCCGAGTACATGGCCCTGAAGCGGCATTTCGAGGGCGCCGGCTCCGACCAGCCCCTCTCGGCCCCCGCTCCCTGAGCGGCCTCCCGCGGTCCTCTCCCCGAATTCTTCCCCCGCCTCGTGTCCCCGCTCCTCCCGGCCGGGGGGAGCGGGGCATCGACTCCGTTCGGCGTCCGGGCCTCCTCGGGCTCGAGGTCGGCGCGGCAGCGGCGACTCGGTCGGCTCGGCGGCCGAGCGGGGTCAGCGCGGGTCCGTGGACCCGGGGAGCCCACAGAGCGCGAGGGCGAGCAGCCCGACGTCCGTGATCCCGGTGTGCATCGGGAGCCCCCGGGCCCGACCCGCCGGGACCGGCGTCCGCGAGTCCGTCGGCGGACCGAAGATCGCCGCCGGGGGGTAGAGCGGGGAGCCGAGGGCGCCCGACGTCCGGGCCAGGGTGACGCTCATCTCCCGCCGTCGGGCGAGCTCGCGCGCCCGGGTCAGGAACGCCGCGAGCGCCGGCCCCTCGTCGACCCCCTCGGGGAGGCCGAGGGTGGTCATCGCGAGGACCGCGACGCCCTTCGTGCGGCTCGTCGACGTCAGGTTCTCGGCGGCCACCTGCTCCTCGACCTTCGCCATGAACCGCTCCGCTCCGAGCTCGGGTGGCTCGCGCATCTGGAGGAATCCCAGGCGGCTCGTCCAGCCTCGGTCGAAGACGGAGTCGGCCGCCGCGCGCAGCGCATCGGAGGGAGCCGCGATCACCACCGGGCGCGCGACGCTCGGCGGGACGGCGACCGCTCCGTCGGCGGCGGTGAGCCGGGCCGCCAGGCCGGGGGAGAGCCCGG
>JASHTC010000092.1 GCA_030040755.1 Thermoplasmata archaeon
AACGGATGAAATCCTTCCGCGTGGGCCTTCTCTCCGGCCTCTATCCAGGCCGCAAGGTCAGTGCCGCGCACCGCAAATGACCTCGGCTCTCGGGCCTACGTTGGAGCCGCCTTCACACGAGGTGAGGCTTCGGGTTCCAAACTCATTTTGGGGGACATCTTGCCGACCTCAAGGGGAGTGACTCTCCATAAGAGTGCCGTGATCATTTCTTTCTGGAC
The DNA here is from genome assembly GCA_030040755.1 of Thermoplasmata archaeon. Lineage (GTDB taxonomy): Archaea > Thermoplasmatota > Thermoplasmata > Lutacidiplasmatales > UBA184 > Lutacidiplasma. The sequence continues at coordinate 219 of JASHTC010000092.1, forward strand.
CTACCTGCCCGCGACCCCGTGAGGGCCGGGTGACCGAGCTGCCTTCGGAATCCGGCCGTCGTGTCACCTCGGGGCGTACCGGCGGCAGTAAGACTCCCCCGGGCCAAGCGGACCCGGTCCGAAGCCAAGATGCACGGGAGGGTCCGGGGGCTCACTCACCACCCAGGTTTGTAGATGACGAGCGTTGGCGAGAGCCGCCTCGGTCGAACCCGCCCTCGCTCTGGGGGGGGGACCCCTTTAATCCGGCCACCAACTGGACCCGACGTGAGCGATCCTCCCCCGTTGAGTCACCGATCGGCCCGGAAGTTCGCCGGGGCGCTCGAGTCCCGCGGCCTGTTCGGGCGGGTGGTCGAGCTTCCCGACTCCACCCGCACGGCGGCGGAGGCGGCCAGCGCCGTCGGCTGCAACGTCGGCCAGATCGTGAAATCGCTCGTCTTCCGGTCCAGTGCGTCGGGCGAGCCCCTGTTGGTCCTCGTCTCCGGTGCGAATCGGGTCGATGAGAGCTGGATGACCCAGTACGTCGGGGCGTCGCTCGCGCGGGCCGACCCGGAGGACGTGCGTTCCATCACCGGGTACGCCATCGGTGGCGTCCCTCCGGTCGGGCACTCCACCCCCTTGCGCACCTTCATCGACCTCGACCTACTCGATCGGTCAGAGCTCTGGGCCGCCGCGGGCCACCCGAAGGCGGTATGCCGGCTCAGCGCGATGGAGCTCCTCGACATCACGCGGGGGCGTCCGGTTCCCGTGACGCCCTCGGAGGCCCCGACGGACGACCCGTCGTCCTGGGTCTCCTTCGACTGCTACGGCACCCTCGTCGACTGGAGGACGGGCCTCCTCGGGGCGCTCCGGAGGGTGGTCGGCCTGGAGGACGACGCGAGGCGACTGGCGCTGTTTAGCGCCTACCTGGTCGAGGAACAGCGTCTGGAGCGGGGGCCATATCGGCGGTATCGGGAGGTCATGGCCGAGGCGCTGCTCCGTGCCGCGGAGGCCCAGGGCTTCCGACTATCGGGGTCCGAGGCGGCCGCGGTGCCCGAATCCATCCCCACCTGGCCGGCGTTCACGGACACCCGGGCCGCCCTTCAGACGATGGCGTCACGCGGGACGCGCCTCGCGGTGCTGTCGAACATGGACGACGACCTCCTCCAGGAGACGCTCTCGACCCACCGTCTCCCCCCGACCGTCGTGGTCTCCGCCGAGCAGGTAAAGTCCTACAAGCCGGCCCTGCGGCATTGGGTCCGGTTCCTTCGCCAGACCGGAGCCGATCCACGGAACGTCTGGCATGTCTCGGGGGCGTACGAATACGATGTCCCCCCGGCAACCGCCTTGGGACTCACGACGGTCTATGTCGAGCGATACGGGCCGCTCGCCCCTCACCTGAGGGTAGACCACACGGTGCGCGACCTCCACGAGCTCGCTGAGCTCCGTCGTCCTGCCGCCTGAGCCGTAGGGACCCCGTGGGAGGTCGAGGGGGTCCGGAGCGTCGGCGAGGCGGCCGGGGGATGTCCGCCGACGAAGCGGGGGAGGGATCGCTCAATAGTCGCTCGAGCGGAAGGTACGTCTCCGGCGGCGGGCTCGGGCGACCGCGCGCTCCACGAGCTCGACCCCGATCCCGGGACCCCGCGGCACCTCGAGCGTACTGGCGGGTCCGAGCTCGAACGGGCGGTCGATGATCTCGCTGAGGTAGTACCGGCGACTGGCCGATAGGTCGGCCGGGAAGGAGAAGCTGTCGATCGAAGCCAGCGCGACCCCGTGGGCCCGGCCGACGCCGGTCTCGAGCATCCCGCCGACCCACGCGGGGACTCGGGAGCTTTTCGCCGCCCCGGCGAGGTCCCGGGATACGGTGAGGCCCCCCACGCGTCCCGGCTTTACGTTCAAGCTGCTGAGCGCGCTGCGCTCGAGAGCGTCGTCGAGCGACGCCCGGTCGACGATCGACTCGTCGAGGCAGACCCGGAACCGGCCGCCCCGGTTGAGCTGGCGGTGCGCCTCGATCGCGTGCTCGGCGAACGGCTGCTCGACCTGCTCCACCTCGAACCGGGAGGCCCAGCGAGCGATCGAGCCGGCGGCGGACGGGGGATAGGCCTGGTTCGCGTCGACCCAGAGCCGAAGGTCGGGGTAGGCCCTTCGCACCGCCCGGACCGGCTCGAGGTCCCACCCCGGTCGGACCTTCAATTTCACCCGGTGATAGCCGTCCTCGAGGTACGAGCCTACCCGTCGAACGAGCGCGTCCACCGAGGGCTGGATCCCCACACTGACGCCCACCTCCACGCGGCGGCGACGACCCCCCAGCATCGCCGAGAGCGACCGCCCGTGCTCCCGGGCGTAGAGGTCCCAGAGCGCCATCTCGGCCGCCGCTTTGGCCATCGAATGCCCCTTGAGCGCCCGGGTTCGGTCGACGAAGTCGGCCGGGGTGGCGACCCGATCGCGGAGGAGGGGGGGAAGAAGGTACTCCTGCAGCATCCACCGGGCGGTCGCGACCGACTCGCTCGAGTACAACGGGTCGCGCGCCGCGACGCACTCTCCTACTCCCTCCTCACCGCTCTGTCCCCGCAGGGTAAGGAGGAGCAACCGTCGACGCTTCTCCACCCCGAAACTGGTCTCGAACGGCTCGACCAGAGGGAGTTCGAGCTCGTCCAGCTGCGCCCGGCGGACCTGCATCGGAGTCACCCCCGCCGGGCCCCCGTCCGGGGGGCCCTTCGCCGCTCTTTCGAGAGGAAGTAAAAGGTCCTCTGCTCCGATCCATCCGGGATCACCGCCACGTCATCCACCCGATACCCGGCCTCAAAGCAGGCGTTGAACGCCGTCCGGGTCGCCTCCCGCCACCGTGGGACCGCCGCCGGTTCTCGGTCCCGTACGGTCGCGAGGTCGTGCGGGATCTCGACGGTTACCTGCGCGCCCGAGGGCGGGGTGACGTCGGTCGGGACCCGGACCCCGGAGGGATGCGGCTCGCTGCGCACGGTGGGCTCGGAGGCCCGCCATCGCGCCCGGTCCTGCTCGAGGGAGGGATACCGACCCTCCACCCGGGCGACGACCCCCGGCGACGTGAGCTCCCAGCGCACCTTCAGACGGTCGGTCGCCAGTCCGCGGTTCACTTCCGATCCCATCTCGCCGTAGTAGTGGACGTGGTAGGTCTCCGGACGTGCCCCCAGCCGTCGGACGTTGAGGGTCGCGTTCTTGCTCTGGAGCGGGTCGAAGGTCCATCGGACCTCCTTGAGGCCCTGACGGAGCACCTCCTCGCGCTGGTAGAGCTTGAGCCGGAATCCCAAGCGATGGCTCCGGTACCGGGGCCGGACCGCCGTCATGTGGGAATAGTGGAACAGCCTCCCGTGCTCCCGCCCGAGAAACCCCAGGGAGAAGCCCGCCAGCCGGTCCCCGTCGAACGCGCCGAGGATCAGTCCCCCGTTGTCCTCCAGCGCCCGCTGGAGCGCGCTCGGCACCGGGTGCTCGGTGGTCATCCCCCACGCCTCGACCTGGACCTCCTCGACCTGACGGAACCCCTCGCGAGTGTCCACGTGCCGGAATTGGAGGTCGGCCTCGGCCCTCGGCCGGATCATAGACACGTTCTCGGGCGAGAGCGGCCGACGGTAAAAAGGAGACAGCTCCTCCCAAGGCCCGAACGGCTCGACGCGGCCCTCACCCTTCCTCCGCCATCGAAGGAGAGCCGCTTTCTCCGGACGCGGCCACGCGCCGCAGCGGGTCGCGCGAAGTCAGGAGTCTAGCGGATAGTGCGCGTACCACCGGTCCCTCCCGTCGCATCCTCCTTCGGGGGAGGATTCCGAGCGCCTCGACGCGCCGATTCTCTAGCCCCCCGGTGCGCGGAGCGGCTCCCCCTTCGAGATCCTCCGCGTGACCGCGTGGTAGCCGAAGGAAGAAACTCCCTGACCGAGCATGGGCAGGAACAACAGCACGGCGCCGACGCGGAAGAGACGGTCCTGGTAGGTCTTCGACGCCTGCCAGGTGCCGAAGGCCTGACCGAGGACCCCGACGAAGACCAGGACGCTACCGGCCAAGAGCAGCGGGGCCCCGAACAAGGTGTACACGGGCGCTAGGGCGTACCCGCTGGCCGCGGAGAGGGAACCCTCGACCAGGAGGAAGAGCCCGGCCGGCGCCATGGCGAGGCCCAGGAGACCGAGCAGCGAAAAGTAGGTGGGCAGGAAGAACACCCGCGAAGTGTTCGTCGCGCCTCGAAACCCGAGGAAGTAGAGCCCGGCCGAGACGACGGCGAGCGCGATGCCCGCCGCGAGAAGGACGACCCCGACGGCGTGCGGAGCGGAGTAGGTGGAGGCGGCCCAGAGCCAGCTCGGGTCGCTCGTCAGGGCAGGGGCGAGAGCGACCAGGCCGACCACCACCAAGGCTTGGGAGGCGATGCCGGCGAGGCCCGCGGAGCGGAGGAGGGCGACGGAGTCCCACTCGGGAAGGGAGACGCCCCGCAGGAGCGAGGAGCTCCGGATCGCCGCGCTCCCCCGGACGACCAGATACTCGAAGAAGATGATCCCGCAGATGAAGAAGCTGACGGGCGGGTTCAGGTACCAGCTGAGGAAGAGCCCGCCCCAGACGGCGGTGACCGAGATCGTGATCGACACGAGGATCGCCGACCACGACCGTCGGGTCAGTCGCACCGCGATCGCGGCGGGGGTGACCGTGAGGGCGAAGATGAGCAGCACCCCGACGACGGTGACGGCGAAGGAGATCGAGACCGCGAGGAGGAGCATGAAGGCGAGCCCCAGGAGCTTCATCGGGAGCCCTTTGGCCTCGGCCACGTCCTCGTCCAGCGAGCCGAAGAGCAGCGGGCGGTAGAGGAAGGCCATCACGACCAGAACGCCCACGGTGGCGTAGACGGTGAGCCAGAGCTGCGCGACCGAGATGCCCAGGAGCTCTCCGAAGAGGATCGAGTAGGCCTCCGTCGCGTATCCCTGGTACAGGCTGAGGAACAGGAGGCCCAGGCCGAGCGCGAACGCGAGCATCGTGCCGATCTCGACGTCGCGGTTGGAGGCCCGGGTCCCCATCACCGCCATCCCGCCCCCGGTCACCATGGTAAAGGCGAGCAGCCCGTAGATGGGCTGGATCCCGACCACGACGGCGGCCGCGGCCCCGGAGAATCCCGTGTGGCCGAGGGCGTGGTTCGCGAACGCCATCTGGCGGAGGACGACGAAGTACCCGACGAGCCCGCCGAGGACGGCGACCAGGGTACCGCCGATGAAGGCGTTCTGCATGAACGTCTCGGCCCAGATCAGGCGGAAGTCGGTGATCAGGTTCCAGTAGAACGGGTTCTGGGAGAACAGCTGGCTCATCCCCCCTCCTCCCCGTGCTCGTCCTCGCCCCCGACGATCACGAAGTTGTTCCGGGAGTCGCGAAGGACCTCCACCCGGACGCCGTAGAGACGGGTGAGGCTCTCCGAGGTCAGCACCTCGGCGGGCGTGCCGGTCGCCACCCGGCCGTTGGCGATGTAGATCACCTTGTCCAGGCAGCGGATCATCGGGTTGATGTCGTGGGCGACCAGGAGCGTAGTGACCTTCTGCCGCTGCACCACCCCGTGGATCGTCTCGACCAGCTCCCGGCTTCGCCGGATGTCCAGGTTGGACAGCGGCTCGTCCAGCAGGAGCATCCCCGGATGGCCGACGAGGGCTTCCGCGAGGAAGACCCGCTGAAGCTCTCCCCCCGAAAGGGAACCCAACGGCTTGTCCCAGAGCTCCGTCGCCCCGGTGGCCTCGAGGGCCTCCCACGCGGCGTCCTGCTCGGCCCGGATTCCGAGGAACGGGGGAGTGAGCCGGGTGCCGGAGTACCCGAGCCGCACCAGGCTCTCGCACGCGAGGTGCGTCTCCTGGTTGATCGTGTGCTTCTGAGGGACGTAACCGATGCGCCCGTTCCCCCGGGTGGGGGGGCCGCCGAAGACCGAGAGCGTCCCGGCCGACGGCCAGTGGAGGCCGAGGAGCATCCGGAAGAGGGTCGTCTTCCCGGCCCCGTTCGGCCCGATGACCGCGACGAACTCCCCGGATCGGACCTCGAAGGTCGCGTCCTGCCACACGAGCTTGTTCTGGTACCGCACCTCCAACCCTTCGGCGCGGATGGTGGCCGGAGCCTCGCCCGGGAGCACCCGAACCGGAGCGTGCAGCGTCTCAGCGACCACGGGACCTCACTGCCCCAGCTCGTAGGCGTTCAGCGCATTCTCCAGACTGTTGTACTCGCCGTACATCCACAGCTCGAACGTGGTGTCCGGCGGTTGGATGGTCTCGCTGACGTAGGTCACCGTGACGTTGTGGGTCTCGGCCAGTCCCTCGATATAGGAGGTGATCGGGGTGACCGTCTGGATGTTGTACACCAGGACCTTGACATACCCGCTTGTGATCTGGCACTCGAACAGGGTCACGCTCTGGGTGGGGGGGTCGTTCCCTTCCGCGATGGCCTCCATGAAGGCCTGCGGGGCGATGAGGTCGAGCCCGGTGTAGTTCGCGAGATACACGAAGATGCTCTCCGTCGAGTCGACCACCGTCCCCGCGAACTCGGCACGGATCTGGTTCGCCCGGGCGTACAGCTGGTCGAGGGAGACGCCATCGGACGGCCCGTCGGTGGTGTTCATGAACGCCCAGTTCTGCTGGAAGATGGCGGTGGACTCGGGCTGCAGGGCCACCAGGTCGCCGTACATCGCGAGCAGGGTGCGGTTGACGTACAGCGGGTTGTACCACATGTGAGGATTCCCGGTGACGATCCCGCCCGTGACGGTCACTCCGTTCAGCACGGCGACGTTCAGGATCTCCTGACCCGCCTCATTCTGGCTCTGGAGGATCGTGGTCGCCCAGTCGTCGTAGCCGTCCCCGTTGAGGATCACGTAGTTCGCCGAGGCGAGTTCCACGGCCACGGTCGTGTTCGCCTCGTACTCGTGAGGGTCGGTGTTCGGGTCGCTGACGATGCTGATGACCGAAACCCGGCTCCCCCCGAGCTGGGAGATCAGGCTCCCCCAGAAGTTCTCGGCGGCGACGACTTTGATGACCGTTCCGTTGGGCACCTGCGCGAGCGGACCGTTGGGGACGGTCGTGGCGCCGGCGTAGTTGGGGGGGACGACCCCGCTGACATTTCCCGGCTGCGGGTCGGCCCCCAGCTGGGCGGGGGTGTAGGCGGCGCATGGATTGGAGGCGAGCAGGTTCACCGACTGGTTCGTGAAGCTCGAGTACACGAGGTACCCGAACCCCGAGGCCACGAGCGCGACGACCACGCAGATCGCGACGGCCGTTCCCGTCGACATCTTCTTCGGGGTGGGGCGCCGACGACGCGGGGGGGTCGACGGCGGAACCGTCTCCCCGGGCTGGCCGGTTCCTGAATCGCGGATGGCCGGTGACCCACCCGGACTCACTCCTTCATCGGACGTGCTCCGGCACCCCCCTTCGCT
>JASHTC010000093.1 GCA_030040755.1 Thermoplasmata archaeon
GCGATGACCGTCGTCCTGTTCGCGTCGATCTTTGCGTGGGTGACGAGTTTCCCCACGCCGGCCCCACAGAACGTGACCCAGTTCTCCGCGAACTTCGTGCTCACCAGCTCCGGCAGCGCGGTCGCCGGGCTGCAGATCACGCACCTGGCCGGCCCCTCCGTCCCGGGCAGCACGCTGGTCTACCTGAAGTCCGCCTACCACCCCGGCGCTCCGGAGTTCGCCAATCCGATCACCGCCTCCGCCTACCTGCCGAATCCGGTGCAATGGAACCTCGGCCAGACCTTCAACTATACCTTCCCGGTGACCGAGCAACCCGTCCTCCCGGACAACATCACCATCCTGCTGGTCTCGAACGGCCAGTTGATCTACTCCACCATCCTGCCCGGCACTCCGATCGCGGTCCCGCCGAACTTCGTGGCCGCCGGGATCAGCCCCGCTACTCCCGCGGTCGGGGGCGCGTTCACCGTCACGGCCGTGGTCGCCGGCAACACCGGCGGGGCCACGGTGTACGTGACCCTCTCCAACATCCCCGGTCTCAGCGCCGCGTACCCCGCGGCGGTGGCGATGACCTACTCCGCGAGTACGAACCGCTGGAACTTCGCGGTGCCGTCGGGGCACACGACCGCGAACGGAACGTACTACGCCTTCGTCAACGTGACGAACAGCATCGGCCAGAGCGCGACGGCCGGGGTGGCGGTCACGCTGGTCTCCTCGGGCGGCTCCGCCCCCTCGGCGACCCTCAGTGTCGCGGTCCTGATGACCCCGCAGCCCCCGACCCTGCCCGAGACCTCGTCCTACTTTGCCGCCGTGGTGACGTATCTGGGCTCGGGCCAGGACCTGGCGCTGAGCGTCGAATTCTGGGCCAACCAGACCCCCGGTTCGGTGGGGATGCCCCATCCGTGGGCCACGGTGGCTCAGACGTTCTCCGCCCTCTCCAACCTGGAGATCTCGGGACCCGCGACGGAGACGGTCTACAGCACCCCCCAGCCGACCTTCTCCAACTGGGTGCTCAACTCCACGGTGGTGGTGTCGGCCGCCGGTACCGTCGCGACCGTGGGGAGCGCCGCCGGGTCGACCGCGTTCAGCACGGCGAACCTCGCCCAGGGGATCGTGCAGACCAACCCGAAGGACGCCACCGTCTCCCACACTTGCAGCGGGTCCGCCTGCCCGTTCTTGAACGACACGGTCTGGAACAACTGGACGACCACGTTCACCTACCAGGGAAGCATCTACGTCAACACCACCGGCGGGACCCACGAGACGACGTACGTGATCGCCAACCAGACGGTGACCGCCGGCTCCCACACGACCGTTTCGGGACCCGGCGCCACGACCCGGTGGAAGCCGACCAGCGCCTACGGGAACGTCGTCATCGCGACGATCCTCAAGGTCTGGGTGGGTACGACCATCGTGGGGTACATCTACGACACGTACACCCTCGACGTGACCTGAGGGTCCGACGCCGGCGCGTCCGCGACGGTTCGCGCCGCCCCGGGGTACCGGGGCATTCCACGCTTGGCAGCCCTTCCCGGGGCTGCGAGGGATGAGTTGGCTCGGCTTTCCTGGAGGTGCCGCCCGCCGATCCCCCGTCGGTGCCTTCCGCGCGGGCCCGGGAGGAGCGCCGGTCTACGAGGGCTTGCCCGAGGAGGGTAAGGGCTGGGTGACCCGACCCCCGCCCCCGGGAAGCTTGGCCCCGCACTTCCAGCAGACGCTCTCATTGGGGTAGACCACCGCCCCGCAGTTCGGACAGGGCATCTCGGGGCGGCGCGGGGCCGAGGCGTCCGTCGTCACGGGCTTGACGTCCAGGGGGGGCAGCGGCGGTGGGGCCGGTCCGTCTCCCCCGCCGGACTCCGAGGGGACCGGTCCCGGCGACCGGGCGGCCGCGTCGCCCTTTCGGCTCTGCCGGCGCTTGATGTACATGTAGACGACCAGCACGATGTAGAAGGGAATCCCGAGGTAGACGAAGACGTTCAGGTAGACCGACAGGATCAGCTGCTCGTAGGTCGTCCCGAACGTGCCGACCACCGGCCCCTCGAGACCGTTGTACGTCGGGTCGCCGACCAGGGTGATGAAGGTCGCGTTCCGGGTCGGGTCGGTGGTGTTCCGGAGGAACGCCCCCATCTGCCAAGCCCAGATCCCGTTGGACGGGAACGTAAAGTGGAAGGAGACCGTGGTGTTCGCGCTCAGGTTCTCCGAGAAGGTGTGGTTCACTTCGTAGAACGGGTAGCCCGCCGCACAGTTCGGGTCGTTGACCCCCGTGGCCCCCGGACAGGTGGAGACGTACAACGTCAGGAGGTACGGGGATTCGTTCCCTTTCGGGATGTACATCGGCACGAGCGTCACATTCCACGTGAAGTTGGTCGAGGTCGTCCCGAGGTACGGGCTCACGGAGGCGTCCTGCATCAGCGCCCCGCCGTTCCCGCCGGGGAGGTCGGTCGGGGAGGCGGCGGGGGGGATCGGGACCTGGACCTCCTGGGTGAGCACGACGTTCGCGATTGGCGTCGCGAGCAGGAGGATGACGAGGCCCATCACCGCGAGGAAGCGGATCCGCTTGATGCCCAGCCAGATCGGGAGCGCCAGGCCGACCAGGAGCATCACCGGGATGGCGATCAGCGCGTACAGGTAGGCGTAGGTGAACGCGGTGATGACGATCGCGAACGCGATGAGGAGGGCCCGCCCGACCGGGCGCTGAACGAAAGCCTTCAGCCCTCCTTGTAGCTGCACGAGCCCCGGAGAGACCAGCCTCTCCTTATTAGCTGATGGCCGGTCCTCGTGCGATGCCCGCGTCCCCTGGGGTCCCCGCCGCCCTCATCGTGCTCGACGGACTCGGGGACCGCCCCCATCCGGACACGGGCGGCCGCAGCCCCGTGGAGGCGGCGGCGACCCCCCAGCTCGACCGGCTCGGCCGCCTGGGCCGGCTGGGCCAGGTGATCGTGGTGGGGCCCGGCGTCGCCCCGGAGTCGGACGCGGGGGTGTTCGCC
>JASHTC010000094.1 GCA_030040755.1 Thermoplasmata archaeon
GGGTGGCCCGCTCGATCCGGGGCGAAGGGGCGCCTCTCCCGGCATCGTTCGACGAGGTCGCGGCCCTCCGGTCCACGGAGGGGTACCTGGTCCGCCGCTTCGGGTTCCATTCGGTGATGATCTATCGAGAGGGAGAGGCGGAGGACCACGACCCGAAGGGACGCCGCGCGCGCGCCCGACCGGGCCGTCCGGCCTTCTACTTCGTTTGAGGCCGGACTCGCCGTCGCCCGGACCGGGGCGAGGACGGGAAGTTGAGGTGCATGCGAGAGGGCATCGGGTGCGCGGAGACCCGACGGTACTTCGCCGAACGCTTCTCCGAGTAGCTCCGCTCGATCGGGCCGGAGATCTCAAAGTAGATCAGCTGGCCCACGGGCATCCCCGCGTAGACCCGGACCGGCACCTTGACGCTCATCTCGAGGGTCCAGTAGTTGCAGAACCCCTCGTCACCCTTCCCCGCGGTCGAGTGGATGTCGATGCCGAGGCGACCGACGCTGGACTTGCCCTCCAGGAACGGGACGAACCCATGGGTCTCGGTGTACTCCTCGGTCACGCCGAGGTAAAGCTGGCCCGGCACGAGGACGAACCCCGCGGCGGGGATTCGAAACTCCCGGACCGGGTTCGGGCGCCGCGCGTCCAAGGCTCCCCGCCGATAGACCGCGAGGTACGGCCCGAGGTGCACGTCGTAGGAGTTCGTCCCCAGGTTCTCCGGGCGGAACGGACGGATGACGATCCGGCCGCGCTCCATCTCTGCGCGGATCTTCGCGTCCGAGAGGATCATGCGGGCCGGGGCCGCCGAGCCGGCGACGCTATTTAACGGGGGGCGGCAGCGGAGCGTCCGACTCCAGCAGGAGCGATGCATAGCCGACGACCTCGCCCATGCGGGCCGCTTCGCCCGAGTGGCCCCAGCGGAGGAGGCGGGCCGTCAGCGGCTCGTCCGAGAGCGCGGCGAGCAGCACCGTGGTCGGGGCGATGCCGCACATGGAGATCTCCTCCGAGGTGACCACCTCGTAGAGACGACGCGCGTCGCGGGCCAGGATCGCCTCGATGGCCAGCTGGTCCAGCCGCCGGGCGGTCGCCACCGGTACGTAGTGCGAGAAGTCGGTCGACGCGATCAGCAGGACGTCCCGCTCCGCGACGCCCTCGCGCACGACCCGGGCGATCTGCTCCAGGGAGGCGAGACGGTCGAACCCGACTTCCAGGGCCACGAACTTCGGTTTCGGCAGGACGTACTCGAGGAACGGCAACTGCACCTCGATCGAGTGTTCGTGCGCGTGGGCCGCCTCGTCGACCTCGAGCGGGGGGTGGTCCAGCGCCGCGAGGAGGGTGCGGTCGCAGGGGGTCGGCCCGAGCGGCGTCTTCCAGTCCCGGTCGGACAGCGCGGCCCCCCGGCTCGCGGCATGGTGGTCCACCCCCAGGATGAGGACGGAGCTCGGCGGCCGTTCCGCCGCGATGGCAGAATACGCCAGCGCCGCGATGGGTCCCGAGTACTCGTAGCCGGCGTGCGGGACGATGGCGGCGCGGACCCGGCGCGTGGACGCCCGCTGCCGGACCGGGAGCGCGCCCGGTCCGCGGTCGGAGAGGAAGCTCGCCTCGAGCTGATGGGCCAGGGCCGCGCCGTCCGCCGGATAGAACTGCCCCGCTACCGCGGGAGGTCGGAGCGGGGACGTCATGGCGCTTAGGACGCGCTCAGCTCGGCGACGACCGCGCTGGCTTCCTTCTCCTCGATGGGTAGGCGGTGACGGGCCTGAAAGGGATTGGCCTCGCCATACCGCGGGATGACGTGGAAGTGGACGTGGAAGACGATCTGGCCGGCCGCCCGCCCCGCGTTGAGCGCGACGTTGTAGTCCGGCGCGAGGCGGCGGACGCGGCGGAGCATCCGGTCGAGCGTGCGGATGAGCGCCACCTGGCCGTCCTCGGGCAGCTCCGTCAGCCGCTCCTGGTGCTGCTTCGGGATGACGAGGAAGTGGCCCCGGGTGAACGGGAAGATGTCGAGGATCGCCATCGTCTCCGCGTCCTCGAAGAGGACGTAGGCCGGGGAGCGGTGCGCCGCGATCTCGCAGAACACGCACGGAACCGGGGCCGGCGCCTCGGGGGAGGGCATCGTCCGCGCCGAGGGTCGGCGGTCCCTAAAACGTTGTGTCCGGGCCCGGGGCGGTCGGGGTCGGCGCGAGGCTCATTAGGGGTGCCTCGATAGGTTCGGACGATGCGTCGTCCGGTGGGCTATGGGATGGTCGTGGTCGCGCTCGCGCTCCTCTTCGCGTTCCCCGGGGTCGCCGTGGCCCGAGGCGCGCCCGCAGTCTCCACGGGCGGGGCCCCTGCGTTGGTCACGGATGCCCTCCCCATTCCGGCCGGCGTGAGCAGCCGGCCGATGAACGGCTCGACGCCGGTCGGGGTCACGCTCACCCTCCCGTTCGCGAACTCCGCCCTCCTCACCTCCCTCCTCGGGGCCATCGAGGACCCCGCTTCCTCCGAGTATCGTCAGTTCCTGACGGCCGCCGAGTTCAATTCGGAGTTTGACCCAAGTACCTCCGCCGTCGACCAGGTCGAGGGCGCGCTGCGGGCGTCGGGAGGGACCGACCTCTCGGTCGGGAGCGACCGGGCGACCGTCAGCGCGCGGCTCCCCGCGAGCGCGGTCGACGCCTTGTTCGGGGTTCAACTCCGACAGTTCGGCCAGGAGGGTTCCGTCCCCCTTTACAGCGCGGTGGGGACGCCGCACCTAACGGCTCCCCTGCAGGGGTTGGTCAGCGGCATCGGCGGCCTCAGCGATGAAGCCAATCCCGAGCTGGCCCTCGCGGCCTCGACGGCGGCGGTCCTCCCCGTCTCCGCGCTGGGCTCGCCGTCCGACTTCGTCCTCAACGGGACCACCCAGTGGCAGGTCGGTGCGGATTTCACTCTGGCGTACGGGGCCACCGACCTGTTCCCGGGAGGGTCGATCGGGGGGGCCGGCC
>JASHTC010000095.1 GCA_030040755.1 Thermoplasmata archaeon
CGTTGCTCGTATTCTCGTCGGCGTCGACCTCGACTCCCGTGGGTACGTAGATGTCCCCGTCCGCCGGGTCGAACGTGCCCTCCGCGGCCCCGCTGTTGATCGGGATGGTCGCGATGACGGTGTTCGTCGCGGGGGACTCCGTGGGCGAGCTCACGAACGAGAGCCGAGGAGGACCCGGGTGCGCCGCCTGCGACACCGCGGGAGCGGCGGCGAGACCGCAGAGCGTCACGGCTCCTACGAACAGGACCAGGAGGACCACACTCGCTCGTCCCAGGCGGCTGCCGAGCATCGAGACGGGGAGGGAGAAAGGTCGCGGAGGAAAAACGTTTGGACTTCCATCGAGGAGGACCGTCGACCCCCCCGGACCGTCGTCCGGGAGGGAGCGTCCGCGGTGGGGTCCGGGTCCCGTAGGTCACTTCGCGGGGGCGACCCGGCGAAGGGGCAGGGAGGTCGTCGGGACACCGATCGAGCGCAGCATGGAGAGAAATCTCGGGTCCTCCCGGATCGGGTCGAAGACGAAGCTGTGGTAATGGGCCCACAGGGTCTTGTCCCCCTCGCGGAGGTCCCGTTCCAGCACATCGAGCGCCCGCTCCCGCTCGCCGGCCAGCATCAGGAACGTGGCCCGCAGACCTGCGGAGACGTAGGGCGTCCCCGCTCCTTTTTCAATCTCTTGCAGGGCGGCTCGGGCGAACTCCGGCTTACCCGACCATGCGAGGAAGGCGGCGTGATTGAGTCGGGAGAACGGGTCGGTCGAGCGCCCCAGGGGCTCGACCGCCGCGGTGGCTTCCTCCCTCCGGCCAGCCAGGAGGAGGAGGGCCGCATAGGTGCTGACCGCGATGGGGCTCCCGCCGAAGGCCGCGACGGCCTCCCTCGCCAGCGCGAGCGCGCCGTCCGAGTCGCCCTCGAGCCAATGTTGCCACGCGAGGGTGGCCCGGGGAGCGACCCAGAGCGGGTCCAGCTCGATCGTCAGCCGATACTGTCGGATGCTCTCGTCGAACCGCTGAAGAACCGAGAGCAGCTGCGCATACCAGTAGTGAGCCCCCGAGTTGCTCGGGTTGAGCCGGAGCGCCTCTTGGAACTCCCGTTCCGCCCGTCCCCAGTCCAGGTCGGCCTGCATCGCCAGGTTTCCCAGCGCCATGTGGGCCTCGGAGGAGTTCGGGTTCAATTCGAGGGCCTGGGCCAGGAGCGCCCGAGCCCGGGGGAAGGCCTCCTTGGCAGGTCGGGTCACCCCCATGACCGCGATCAGGTGGTTCGCGAGGGCCGAGTGCGCCGCGGAGAACCCGGGGTCCAACCGGATCGCCTCTTCGAAGCAGGCGGTCGCCGTCCGGTCGGCCTCTGCCAACAGGTCTAACCGTTGGGAGGCCTGGATCCCCCGCAGGTAGGCGTCGTAGGCGGCTAGGTTGGTCGTCGGCTTCTCCTGGATCGCCTCCTGCTCGGACTTCAGCAGTTGGAGCCTCAGGGCGCCCGCCGTCTGCTCGGCGACCTCGGCCTGGATGGCGAAGACGTCCTCGAGGTCCCGGTTGTAGTTGGCGGACCACTCGTGCTCCTGGCTCGCGACGTCGATCAGCTGCAGGGAGATGCGCAGGTGATTTCCCGCCTTGCGCACGCTCCCCTCGAGGACCGAGGTGACCCCGAGCTCGCTGCCGATCTGAGCGACGGACTTCGAGGTGGCCCTGTACTGGTTGACCGAGGTGCGGGCGATCACGCGGAGTCCCCGGATCTGGGACAGTACCGAGATCAGTTCCTCGGTGAGGCCGTCGGCGAAATAATCGTCCTTCGGGTCCGGGCTGATGTTCGCGAGCGGCAGGACCGCCAGCCGAGGGAGAGAGGGGGCTCCCGGCGCGGTCTCCCCGACCGCCCAGGGAAGGAGGACGCGATAGATATCGATCGGTTCCTGAACTCCTTTCAGGGCGCGCGGCCCGAGGCTCGCGAACTGGTGGGCGACCTTGTTGCGCACTTGGGCGTAGACGTGCTCCGAGACGCAGACCCCCCCCGGCTCGGCGAGCGGCTCCACGCGGGAGGCGATGTTGACCGCGTCTCCAAAAATGTCGGTGCCGCGCTGCTGTACGTCTCCCAGGTGGATGCCGACCCGCAGGCGGAGCGGCCGGACGCCGTCCTGGGAGTTCCGCTCGTGCACCCGGCGCTGCAGCTCCACCGCGCACTGGACCGCCTGGAGCGCGCTGTCGAATTCGACGAGGAACCCGTCCCCCGTGGACTTCACCTCGCGGCCTTGGAACTGAGCCAGGAGGGGGCGGATCAGCTCCTCCTGGTCCTGGACCAGCTGGAGGGCCCCGGCCTCGTCCGTCTGGGTGAGCGGAGTGAATCCCGCAATATCGGTGAACATGACGGCGGCAAGGCGGCGTGACGCGGCCACGACTCGATATCCGGGCGGGGCAGATTAGCCCTCGGTCCCGGCTCGGGACCGGGAGGCGTCGCCCCACCGGGTGGCGAGGTCCCCTTCCCGCGTCGAGCGGGGAAAAGGTCCTCGCGTACGGGCTCGACATCGAGGAGAGCCCCGGACGGGGTCGAACCCGATTCACCGCGTCCGTCGCGCTCATCCCCCGCTTCCAGTCGTCCGTAAGAACTATACTGCGGGTTCAGCGAGAACCCCCTAGCCACGGGGCGCGGAGCCTTCCGCGCCGCGGGGGGCACGGGGTGGGAGCGTGGGGTACGAGGATGTCAAGATCCGGGATCTGAGCCGCCGGACCTCGGAGTGGACCCCTCCGATCGGCGCCCTGGGGGGACCGCCGGCCCACGCGCTCTACACGGACCTTGTCGTCTACGCCGGGCTCCAGCTCTTCCGGGATACCCGGGGCCGACCGTGGGTCGTCCTGAGGGATGGCGCCCAACGGCGTGCCTTCCTCGTCCCCAGCCCGGAGCTCCGGAGCGCCCTGGATCGGTTCCGGATGCATCGAAACCTCTCTCCCGTCCCGGAGGGCCACATCTCGGAGTTCATTCGGGTGGTGCAAGCGCGCATCTCGGACCCGGACGTGGAGATCCCCCTGCTGCGTTCGCCGGTGGCCGAGCCGATCTCACTTCCCGAGTGGGGCCCGACGCCCGACGCGACGGCTCCCGAGATGGCGACGCCGTCGATCGCCGCGGAGGAACCGGTCCGTACCTCGCTTCGGGCCGTCGATGACCTCGACCGCCATCTGCCCCGGCCCGTCGAGCGGCCGGTCCCCGCCCTCCCCCTGACCCCTCCGGTCTCGAGCTCCGTCCGGGAGCCGGCCCCAGTTCCACCCGCGGCCCTCCGCCCGGAACCCGCCCCGGTACCGGAAGCGCCGGCGCCTGCAGATACCGCGACGCCCGTGCCCGAGACCCCCGTACCCGAGCCCGAACCTCCCGCCGCACCCAGCTCCGGGCCCCCGATCGACCCGTCGATCTCCGGCGCGCGCCGGTTGCCATCTGGGGAGAACGCGGGCTTGGCCCGATACGTGAGCGTTCTCCAGACTTTGGTCCGGGATGGGACCTGGCTCGGTACGACCGAGGAGCTCTCGAACCTGATGCAGGACGAGCCGTTGACGATGTTCAACTTCCTCCACAAGTACCGGCCCGAGCTGGCGCGGCGGGACATCCTGATTACGAGCGTCGAGGTCGAGGACGGGTTCCGCTGGCTGGCCGTGGACCGCGCGAAGACCCAGCGCGCGGCGCAGGGCCGGGTCCCGGATTACCGGGCCACGCACTCCCGGTAGGGTGGCCCCTCGGCCCCTCACCGGGCGGGCCCCGACGCCGGCCCCGAGGGAGAACGCCGACCTGTTTCATGGCCTCCCGCGGAGCGCTTAACTTCGGCAGTGGGATTTCGGCACCGTGTCCGAGCCGCGCCGTCGTCTCGCTGCCATCATGTTCACGGACATGGTCGGCTACTCCCGCCTGGCTCAGGCGGACGAAGCGGCCGCCCTGGCGGCGCTGGACGGGCACAATCGACTCTTGCGGCCCATCTTTGCCCAGTTCTCCGGGCGCGAGATCAAGACGGTCGGCGACGCCTTCCTCGTCGAGTTCGAGAGCGCCCTGGATGCGGTGCGGTGCGCGATCGAGATCCAGCAGGCCCTCCACGACCGGCCGGCGTCTCCTTCCAGCGGCGCGAGGGTCCAGATCCGAGTCGGAGTGCATGTCGGGGACGTCGTGCAGGCGGAGGGGGACGTTCTCGGGGACGCCGTGAACATCGCGTCGCGGATCGCGCCCTTGGCGCCGCCCGGCGGGATTTGCATCACCCAGCAGGTCTACGACCAGGTCCAGAACAAGGTCCCGATGCCGATGGTGCGACTCCCCCCGGTCGCGCTGAAGAACATCCGCGTGCCGATGACCATCTACCGGGTCGCGCAGGCCTGGGAGGCGCCGACCTCCGGCACGTCCGCTTCCCCGGCCTCCGCCGTACGCAATCTCGCCGTCCTCCCGCTCGCCAACATCAGCCCGGACCCGAAGGACGAGTACTTCGCGGACGGTCTCACGGAGGAACTCATCTCGGTGCTCTCCCACGTCCGGGACCTCGGGGTCATCGCCCGGACGTCCGTCGCTCCGTACAAGAACGCCCCGAAGTCCATCGCCCAGGTGGGCGCCGAGCTGGGGGTGGACTCCGTCTTGGAAGGGAGCGTCCGGAAGGCGGGCAACCGCCTTCGGATCACCCTCCAATTGATCGATGTGACGACGCAACGGCACATCTGGGCCAGCACCTATAACCGGGAGGTCGACGACGTCTTCGCGGTCCAGTCCGACATCGCCGACCGGACCGCCGAAGCGCTCCGCCTCGAGCTCACCCGGACCGGCCGAGCCGGCCCGGACCATCCCCCGACCACGAACGCCGCGGCGTATGACCTGTACCTGCGCGGCCTGGTCGCCTCGCGCGATCGGGAGGGCGGAATCGACGAAGCGGTCCGCTGCTTCGAGCAGGCGACCCAGCTCGACCCGGAGTTTGCCGAGGCGTACGCGGCGTGGGCAGAGCTGTACGTCGTGGTCGGCGGGGACTACCTCCCGTTCCGCGAGGTGATGCCTCGCGCCCGAGAGTTAGCGGCGAAGGCGCTCCATCTGGACCCCAGCTCGTCGGACGCGCACGCGGCCCTTGCGAACATCGCCATGCAGTTCGACCATGACTGGAAGGGGGCCGAGGAAGAGTACCGAACGGCCATCGCCCTGAACCCCAGCAACGTCGAGGCTTACCACTTCCTCGGCCTCCTGCTGCTCGCCCACGAGCGGTTCGAGGAGGCGACGGAGGTCTTCCGCCACGGGGTCCGCCTGGACCCCGGCAGCGGGTCGCTGCAGAGCTCGCTCGCGTGGGCCGAGGCCGAATCCGGGAGTCCCATGGCGGGGATCGAGCACACGAGGAAGCAGTGCGCG
>JASHTC010000096.1 GCA_030040755.1 Thermoplasmata archaeon
CCGCGGTGGCGATCGTCCAGGTACCTCGGAGCAAGGCCCAGCTCTGCATCCCCCAGGCGTCGGAGGCGGCGGCGGGGGACCCGGTCGTGAACCGCTCGGGGGGATACCGGTTCCGTCGGACGCGTGACTCTCCTACGTCGTTCCTGACCAACCTGGCCGCGGCGCTGCGCGACGCTCCTCAGCCGAAATCCGACGCGCTCTTGCATGCAACGGCCGGAAACCTGGGGCTCCGGTCCGAGCCGCTGGTGCCCACGGCAGACCTGCCAATCCCTCTTCCGCTCGCGGAGTCCAAGGGCGGGAACGCGGACGACCACTGAACCGGTCACAGCTCGCTCCCCCCGCGGGTGAACCTTGCCTTCACTCGGTCATGGGCATGCGCCTGGGCGCATCAAGGGACGATTCGCGCCCCGACCCGCGGGTCGAGGCGTTCGGCACTCTTCGGACGGGTCGGACTGACGCGCAGCCCCCGGGGGTAGGGGCCGTCCAGGATCGGGGGACGACCTCGACCTCGGACCCGCGCTCGGATTTGCGTAAAGCACCTGAAGGGTTATGCTTCAGAACACGGTGCGACGGTCGTGCGCCGTGTGCACCGGCTGACGGAGTGGCGAGCGGACCGCTACCAGACCGGTGCACTCCCGCCGCAACACTGGAACCTGAGTGAGGGACCTTCGATGCCGATTCGGCCGCGTGGGGGAGGACCGACGAGGCGACACGAGCCCGGCGGGTTCGCCGGCCATGGGCCGGGAGGGATGCGAGCGCGACATCGACGGCCGGAAGCCGGCCCCCGCCCGTCGACCAAGACCAAGAGTGGTGACCGGTGACCGTCCTGGCCATTAGCCCGCACCCGGATGACGTGGAGATCGGCTGCTTCGGCACTCTGGCCCGGCTCGCCGCCCGCGAACCGGTCGTCATCGTGGTGATGACCTCGGGGTCGGTCCGGGGGTCTCCGGAGGAACGGGAGCGGGAGACGCTCGAGTGCGCCCATCTCATCGGCGCGGCGGTCGAATTCCTTCGGTATCCCGACGGAAGCCTCCTCCAGGACCCAGAGACGGTGGCCCGGGTCCGCGCGCTCATGAAGCGTCACAGCGCGACCACCGTCTTCGCCCCGTACTTCCAGGACACCCATCAGGACCACGCGGCGACCTTTGGGATCGTCGCCGCGTCGGCCGCGCACACGAGGGAGATCCTGCTCTACGAAACCCCCTCCACCTTCGACTTTCGTCCGCAGGTGTTCTACGACGTTACTTCGACCCTTTCCGTCAAGCAGCAGGCCCTCGCCCTGTTCCACACCCAGGCGGACCGACCCTACCTCGACCCGGGCCTCGTCGACGGCCAGGCCCGGTATTTCGCGCTGCGACTCCACGAGAAGGGGAAGGCCTACGAGGCGTTCGCCCTGTTCCGCTCGGTCCGCTGAAGCTCGGGGCGCCTTTCCCCGGCGCCGTCCGGGGGGAACGCAGGCTCTCGGCATCCCGGAGGGGAGGACGACGAAGCGGGCTCTCGCCGAGTCCGAGCCGGTCAGCGACGCCGGTTCAGCACCTCGGCGGGAGTCAAAAAGACCTCTTCGTTGTAGCGGGTCATCAGGAGATGGTTCCGGAAGCGGAGTTCCTTAGGCGCGATCTTCTGGCCCAGGAACACCTTGATCGCTAGCTCCGGGAGGTTGACGCCGGAAGCAACGACCAGCGACGTCGTGCCCGCGAACCGGGGGTTCACTTCGATGAGGGTGACCCGGTTCCCGGATTTCATGAGCTGGATGTTCCACGGCCCGACCAGGTGGAGTTTCGTCGCGATGTCCCGGGCGACCCGTTCGAGCGAGGCGTTCGCCACGGCCTCAGCCTTCTTCGACTCGCCCACCGCCTGAATCCGACGCACCGGCACGACGAGGATCGGGACTCCATCGGGCCGGGAAATTCCGTACACCGAGTACTCGGTGCCCCTGGCATACTCCATGATCACCGAGCTCGCGAAGGCGCGTCGGTTGCGGGCCAGGGCCACGCGTAGCTCGTCCGAGTCTTCGCAGAGATAGAAGCCCCGGCCCCCGCGGGAAGCGGTCGGCTTCACGACTACGGGGAAATCCACGCGGGAGCCAGTGAAAACCTTGGGGGCATAGGGCTCCCCTCGGAAGAACGCGTACGTCCGCGCCTTGTCGGTGGCGATGGCCAGGGACTCCTCGCCCGACACCACGGGAATGATCCCCGCACGCTCGAATCTCCTGCGACTCTGCGCGAGGACGACCAGCTCCTCCTGGACGGTCGGGAGCAAGACCTTGGCCCGCTCTCGCTTCCCGATCCGGATCAGGTCCGCCACCATGCGCGGGTCGTCTGCCCGCCGAGTGATGTACCCCTTGTCCGAGAGGTACAGTCCCGACGCCAGGGGATCGATGTCGGTCGAGATGACGCGGAACCGACCCCGGAGACTCTTAATCACGCACACGCCGGCCGGTCCTCCGGCACCGGTGACGAGGACGTTCATCGCCGCCCCTCTTGCGCCCCGCTCCAAGCGGGAACGGGGCCTGGAACCGGAGACGGAGGCCCTCGCGAGGGCCTCCGTGAACGGATCCTGAGGACCGTCCTTGGGTTCGGCCGGCGGACGCCGGACGGGCCAGCCGCCTCGCCGCCTGCCCTCTGGTCAGTGACCCTAGCGCGGAGGCTCACGGAACGGGGACCCGAGGTTGCGACCATCGGTTCGGAGATAGCCCTTGCGCGCCCGCGTCGCCCATGCTCGA
>JASHTC010000097.1 GCA_030040755.1 Thermoplasmata archaeon
TGCTGATCAGCGACGGAGCGTTCGGGGTGTCCATCGGGCCGAAGCAGGCGTAGCACCCCCGGTGGAACGCCGGGCAGATCGCCCCGCACCCGGTCTGCGTGACCGGGCCGAGGCACGGTGTCCCGTGCGCGACCATCACGCAGACGTTGCCGCGCCGCTTGCACTCGATACAGACGCTCTCGGTGGAGACGTTGGGCGCCCGGTCGTCGAGGAACGCCGAGATCACCTCAAGGAGTTGGGCCTTGTTGATCGGGCAGCCCCGAAGCTGGAAGTCCACCGGGACGTGGTCGCTGATGGCCGTGGACGTGGCGAGCGTCGAGATGTACTCCGGGTGGGCGTAGACCACCCGGCGGAACTCCTCGACGTCCTGGAAGTTCCGCAGCGCCTGGATCCCGCCGGCCGTCGCGCACGCCCCGATCGTGATGAGCACGCGGGACTCGGCCCGCACCTCCCGGATGCGTCGAGCGTCCTCCGCAGTCGTGATGGAGCCCTCGACCAGCGACAGGTCGTACGGTCCGGCCACGACCGCGCGCGAGGCCTCGTGGAAGTTCGCGATCTCCACCGCGTCCGCGACCGCGAGCAGCTCGTCCTCGCAGTCGAGCATGGTGAGCTGACACCCGTCGCAGGAGGCAAACTTCCAGACGGCCAGCCGAGGTCGGCCCTTCCGCGCCATCTCACAACTCCCGCACCGAGAACATGCGCTTGACGTCCGCGTAGCGGAACACGGGCCCGTCCCGGCAGACGAAGGCCGGACCCCATTGGCAGTGCCCGCAGAGCCCCACCGCGCACTTCATGTTCCGCTCCATCGACAGCCAGATCGAGGCCTCCGGCACGCCGAGGGTGCTGAGCGCCTGAGCGGTGAGCCGCATCATGATCTCCGGCCCGCAGAGGAAGGCGACCGTCCGCGGCGGGTCGAAGCGGGCGTCCGGGATGCGCGCGGTGACGAGGCCCACATCCCCGTACCACTCCCGGCCCGCCGCATCGACGGTGACCTGGAGGCGGAGGTCTCCCCGGGTGCGCCACTTCTGTACGTCCTCGTAATGGACGAGGTCCTTCGGCGAGCGCGCGCCGTAGATGATCTCCACCCGCTCGTAGCGGTCCCGGTGGGCGAGCAGCTCGTACAGCAACGGGCGCAGCGGGGGCAGCCCCAGCCCCCCCGCCACGATCACGACGTCCTGGTGCTCGGCCCGCTGGAGCGGCCAACCGACGCCGTACGGGCCCCGGACGCCGAGCGTCTCCCCGGGCAGGGTCTTGGTGAGCGCGTCGCTGATCTTTCCGGCCGAGCGCACCGTGTGGACGAGCTCGTCCGGCCGGTTCGGGTCCCCGCTGATCGAGATCGGGACCTCGCCGACCCCGAACCGATAGACCATGTTGAACTGGCCGGGGAGGAACGCCGGGACCCCGCGACCCCCCGCGGGCTTGAGCACCATCGTGACGGTGTCGGCGGTCTCCACCACGCGGCGCTCCACGACGTACGGCTCGGGGGTGAAGGGGCTCTCGGTCGCCGAGCCCGCGCTCGTGGCCGAGTGGGTCTCAGACGCCATGGATGTCCAGGATTTGGACCCGAGCGTTCTCGAGCCGATCCCCGATGACCGGCAGCAGCCGCAGGAGGAACCGGTACCCGTCCTCGGGACGCGCCTCGAAGGCGTCCTTGAGGGTCTTCGCGTCGAGCGCCAGGGTCCGGGTCGCCTTCACGGCCCGGGCATCGAACCGCCATCGGTGCGGCGGGACCAGCCAGGACCACCCGAGCACGTCGCCCGATCCGACCGTCTGGATCGTGACGTGGGGGCGGTCCGGCTGGGCGATCTCGAGAGCGACCTTCCCCTGGAAGACCAGCCAGAACTCGCTCGCGATGTCCCCCTCCAGGAACAGCATGTCCCCGGCCTCGAACGACCGTTCCGTCGCTCCCGAGCCGGCGAGCTGGACGAACCGCTCGTCCAAGCCGTGGAAGAACGGATGGTCGGCGACCCGGAGGACCGGTGGTGCATGGACCGGAGCGCCGCTCATCGGGCCCCTCCGCCCGCCGCCGCCTTGGTCGGGGCCGTCCGGAGCGCGGCGACCTCCTCCGTCAGGTCGATCCCCACCGGGCACCAGGTGATGCACCGGCCGCACCCGATGCAGCCGGAGGTGCCGAACTGGTCCTGCCAGCTCGCCAGCTTGTGCGTCAGCCATTGCCGGTAGCGGGAGAGCGGGCTCTTCCGGACGCTGTTCGCGTGGAGCGCCGTGAACTCGAGGTTGAAGCACGAGTCCCAGTGCCGCCAGCGTTCGACCGTCTCCCCCTGGAGGTCCGGGACCTCGTCGGTCGAGCTGCAGAAACACGTCGGGCAGACCATGGTGCAGTTCGTGCACGAGAGGCAGCGCCGGGCGACGACCTCCCAGCGCGGGTGCTCGGGCTGGGTCAGCAACAGGTCGTGGATGCCCGAGGTGTCGAGCGTTCGTCCCATGGACGCGGCCGTCTGGGCTACGATCGAGTGGGCCATCTCCGAATCCTCCTTCGCTGCCGGCTTCAGGGGCACATGAGCGAGGACCGCGGCCCCCGCCGGCGAGCCGACGTCCACCAGGAAGTAGTGGCGGGGGGTCAAGATCTCCGTCAGGGCAATGTCGTGGCCCGTTCGTACGCCGGGTCCGGTTCGCATCGAGACGCAGAAGCAGGTCCCCCCGGCCTGACCGCACTGCACCGCGATCCGGAGGGCGCGACTCCGGCGCGCATGGTAGCCGGGATCCCGCACCACCCCGTCGAACACCCGGTCGCTCACGTCCATGCCGGCGAGCTCGCAGGCACGCACGCCGAGGAAGGCCATCGGGGGCCCGTCGTCCTTCTCGGGGGTGACCGTGAACGACGTACCGGTCCGCGTCGCCGTCCAGAGCCGCTCGCGCGAGGGGAACAAGAACTTCTTCCAGCTGTGCGGCCCGACGTTGTACCCGAAGAGGGCCTGGTCGGTCCGGCGCTCGAGCCGGTACTTCCCGGCGTCCTGACGGTCCGTCCAGCCGATGGGGAGGTCCTGCTCGGCGCGCACCTCTCCGTAGACGATCGCCCCGTCCCGCACGGTGGGGCCGACCACTCGGTAGCCCGCGCTCTGGAGCGCCTTGAGCAACCGGGGGAAATCGGCCCGCTCCAGGATCCGCTGGGCCCCGACGCTCAGTTCCTCCATCGTAGACTCCGGCGCGGGACCCGCCCGACCGTGACGGGCAATGCCCGAGGGCGTGTAAGGCCTTGTGGTGAAATCAAAATCACTGGCGCGCGGGCGACGGCCGGCTCTACTCCTATAAGCGGCCCGCGTCTTCGCTCGCCGAACCCATGAAGACACCTCAGGAACTCGCGCAGGCGCTCGGCATCGACCCGGCGGTACTGCACCCCGCGGGGGCATCGGTCGGGAAGGTGCCGGTCTCGGTCGTACGCGAGCTGTCCGCCCATCGGCCCAAGGGGAAGCTGGTCCTCGTCACCGCGATGACCCCGACCCGTCACGGCGAGGGGAAGACCGTCACCGCGATCGGGCTCGCGGACGGGTTGGCGGCGAGTGGCGAACGCGCGGTGGTCTGCCTCCGCCAGCCTTCCCTGGGCCCGGTCTTCGGGATCAAGGGGGGCGCGACCGGGGGAGGCCACGCGACGGTCGAACCCTCCACGAACATCAACCTCGGCTTCACCGGGGACATCAACGCGGTGGCGAACGCGCACAACCTCCTCGCCGCCTTGGTCGACAACCACATCTTCCACGGGAACGGACTGGACCTCCAGCGGGACCGTCTGTTGTTTCCGCGGACCCTCGACATGGAGGACCGCTCGCTGCGCCATATCGTGACGGTCGTGCCGAAGGACCCGCGTCTTCCCGCGATGCAGAGCTCGTTCGTCATCGCCGCGGCCTCCGAGGTGATGGCCGCGCTCGCGCTCGCGAAGGACTACGTCGACCTCAAGGAGCGTCTCGGTCGGATCCTGGTCGGCTTCTCGGGGAACGGGGCCGGGGTCCGAGCCTCGGCCCTGCACGCGGAGGGGGCGATGGCGGCGGTCCTGCGGGATGCGCTCGAGCCCAACCTCGTCCAGACCGCCGGGGGGACCCCCGCGATCATCCACTCGGGGCCGTTCGGAAACATCGCGCACGGGACCTGCAGTCGGCTCGCCATCGAGCTCGGCCTCGCGAGCGCGGACTATTGCGTCGTCGAGGCCGGATTCGCGACCGAGCTCGGCGCGGAGAAGTTCGTCGACATCGTCACCCCGGTGCTCGGAGTGGACGTCGACGCCGCGGTGCTGGTCGTCACCCTGCGCGGCCTCCGGTTCCAGGGAGGGGCGACGGACGAGGCGTCCGCGCGCCCCGACCTGGCCGCGACGACGCGGGGCCTGGCCAACCTCGAGCAGCATCTCGCGAACCTCGAGAGCCTGAACCTGGCGGCCGTCGTGGCCCTGAATCGGTTCCCGGGCGACAGTCCCGAGGAGGAGGCTGCGGTCCACGCCTTCTGCCAGGCGCACGGGGCCGAGATGGTCGAGTCCCGGGGATTCACCGAGGGGGCGGCGGGGTGCGCCGACCTGGCCCGGGCCGTGCGACGCCTTGTCGACCTCGGACGGAAGAGCCACCCGCTGTATCCGGCCGGGACGGGCCCCGCCGACCAGGTGCGCACGATCGTGACGCGTCTCTACGGGGGCGCGGGGATTTCATCGACGCCGGAGGCGGACCGCGACCTCGAGGAGCTCGGGCGCATCGGGGAGCTCGGAGGGCCGGTGTGCGTGGCGAAGACCCCGCTGTCGCTGTCGGACGACCCGCACCACGTCGGGCGGCCCCGGGGGTTCATCTCCCAAGTGCACCGGTACACCCGGTCCGCGAGCGCGGGCTTTACCGTGGCCCATCTGGGCACCATCGAGACGATGCCGGGCCTCCCGACCCATCCGGCCTCGGACCGGATCGACGTCTCCCCCGACGGCCAGATCGTCGGGCTATCCTGAGACACCGGAGCGGGGGGCGCCGGCGGCCCCGCGGGGCCGCATCGACGCGGGCAGCTCGACGCAGACGACCTCCCCACGGACCGTGGTCTCTCCGAGCGCGAGGATGGAGGCCTCGACGATGACCTTGCGACCCGCAATGGACGTCGCGCGGCCGCGGACCGTAAGCTCCGGCCCGAGCGGAGTCGGACGGAGGTAGTCGACCCCCAGCGACGCGGTGACGAACCGATGGGGTGGCTCGGTGCCGATCTCGCGTCCCTCCGCCCGATAGGCCGCGGCGGCCGCCGTCCCCGTGGCATGGCAGTCGATCAGGGACGCGAGGATCCCACCGTTCACGAAGCCGGGGATCGCGGTGTGGAAAGGTTTGGGCGTGAACCGCGCCACCGTCCCGTCCCCGTCCCAGTAGCTCTTCAGCTGGTGGCCGTGCGCGTTCAGCCGTCCGCACCCGAAGCAGTGGGCGAGGTCATCGGGATAGTAGTCCTGGAACGCTATCACGCCGAGCCCTGGAGACTAG
>JASHTC010000098.1 GCA_030040755.1 Thermoplasmata archaeon
GCGGAGGCCGATGCGCTCGAGCGCGGCCCGCGCCTCGACGCGCTCGGCCGACCCGACGGGGTCGACCGGTCCGCCCCCCACGGAGCGGGGGCCGTCCCCGCGGTCGACCACGAACGCGGCGGTGTCGCACCGGCCGCAGGCGGCCGCGACGCGTCCCCCGACGCCGCCCGCTCCGAGCACCCGCGCGATCAATCCGACCTCCCGGCCGGTGGCGCCGGCCGACCGGGCCGACTCGCACAGGTGCCCGAACTCCTCGGGGGAGACTCCGGGGGGCGGCATCGCGAGGGCGCGCAAGGCGCCCGGGGAGACCAGCAGGAGGAGCAGGTCCTGGGGTCCGAGGCCCTCGGCGATCTCCGTGATGGCCCGCACGACCCCCTCGGCCGCCGCTAG
This sequence comes from Thermoplasmata archaeon, assembly GCA_030040755.1. Taxonomy (GTDB): domain Archaea; phylum Thermoplasmatota; class Thermoplasmata; order Lutacidiplasmatales; family UBA184; genus Lutacidiplasma. The sequence continues at coordinate 391 of JASHTC010000098.1, forward strand.
CCCCGGGAGGCCCAGCGGGACCCGCTCGCCCCGGAACGGGAGCTCGTCCGAGACCTCCTCCGGTCCGGCCAGGAACCCCTGGGTCAGGCGGTCACCGACCGCGTGGAGGGCGCCGAGCGCCATCGAGTTGGCGGCGTTGCCGAGCGCGATGAACGCGACCTGCCGGTAGCGTCGGTCGGCGACGAACCGGTTGCCGACCCGCAGCACGCCCTCCTCGCGCCGGAGCGCGGCCCGGACGCACCGGTAGGCGTCGGCCGCCGTGACGGCCGCCTGGTAGGCCCCCCGCGGGACCGGGTCCGGCCCCTTGGGCTCGGGTTCCTCCGGCGGGAACGGTTCCCAGGGGAACTGGCCGATCACGTTCGAGTCATTCGACCGCGGGGAATACGGTAGCGGGCGCCCTCCGGGTCATCCGAGCTGCAGCCGCTCGACCGCCGCCGGCGCCCGCGGTCCGAAGAACCGCTGGGGGCCGAACTGCTCCGGGTCGAGGTCCGAGGGCGTACGGAGGACGGCGTCGGCGACCCGACGGCTCGCCGCGGGGGCGAGCATGAACCCGTGGCCGCCGAAGCCGTGGGCGTGGACGAAACCGGGGAGCCGGGGGTCCTCGCCGATCACGGGGAACCCGTCGGGGGTGTCGTCGTAGAACCCCGACCACGCCCGGAGGACGTTCAGGCCGCCGAGTCGCGGGACGAGGGCGGTGAGCGTGCGGGCCATCCGGGGGAGGAACTCGGGCGAGGTGGACATTCCGCCGGTCGTCCCGGGCGGATGGTGCATCGTGAGCCCGCCGACGATCTCCCCCCGCATCGTCTGGCTGAAGTAGAGCCCGTCGGAGACGCGCACGACCATCGGGTCGAGGAACGGGCGCATCGGCTCGAGGGCCAGGATCTCGTGCCGCGTCGCGACGTTGGGGACCTCGACGCCCGCGCGTCGAGCGAACTCGCCGGACCAGCCGCCCGCCGCGTTCACGACCCGGGGGGTAGCGACCGGGCCGGCCGAGGTGACGAGGCCCGCGACGTGTCCGTCCTTCGAGGTGACGCCGGTCGCGTCGACGCCGAGGAGGACCTCGACCCCGAGGGCGCGCGCGGCCTCGTAGACCCCCCAGATCGCCGGGAACGGGTAGAGGGTGCCGTCGCTCCCGAGGTAGGCCCCTCCGACCACCGCGCCCGGCGCGATGCCGTCGACGCGGCGGGCGACCCCCTCCGGGTCCAGGATCCGGGCATCCAGGCCTTCGGAGCGCACGAGCTGCGATACCGTGGTCAGGCGGGCGAGCTCGGCGGGCGTCTCGGCGAGGAAGAGGTAGCCGGACTGGCGGAACCAGATGTTGTAGCCGAACTCCCGGCCGAACCGACGGTAGGCGGCGACCGATTCCCGGGCGAGCCGGACCGTCGCCCGGGTATCCCACTGCTGCCGGACTCCGCCGCCGTTGCGACCGCTCGCCCCTCCGGAGAGGAACCCGCGGTCGACGACCAGGATGGGACCGGCCCCGGCCCGGGCGAGTTGGTAAGCCGTGAACAGGCCGACGATCCCGGCGCCGACGATCGTGACCGCGTAGGCGGCCCGCCGCGGGGAGGTCATCGCTCCTCGGACGGGGCCATCTGAGGCTCCAGCGCCGCGAGCGCGGCGAGGGGCGTCGGATGGACGGGCGGACGCTGCGTGGAGTAGCCGACCTCGGACGGCGCGCGGCCCTCGTGGAGCGCGAGGACCAGCAGCGCGTCGGGCAGGCAGTACCGTCCCTGGCAGAGTCCGGTGCCGAGCCCCGAGTACCGCTTCGCGACCTCGACCCCGCGGTACCCGCCGGCCGTCACCGCCTCGAGCTCCTTGAGGAGGATGTCCTCGCACGGGCAGGCGACCCATCGCCCCGGGCGCGGACGCCGGAGGAGCTCGCGGTAGTACCCCTCGAACTCCCCCGGGCCGGCCTCCGGGCGACTCGCGTCGACCGGACCGGCGGGCAGCGCTCCGAGGAGCGAGCGCGCGGCGCGGTCTCCGCTGAGCGGAGAGGCGGCGCCGCGGGCACCGGCGACCGAGCCGACCGCCCAGAGCCCGGGCACCGACGTCCGCCCCGCCGGGTCGACCTCGGGGAAGTAGGCGCCCGGATCGCCGTGCCACCGCATGCGGGTCCCGACCTGGAACAACACGGGTACGTTCGGGACCCGTCGATGGGCCAGCACGACCGCGTCGCACGCAACGCGGGAGACCGTACCGGACCCGCGGGCGACCAGCTCGACCGACCGCACGCGGGACCGACCGTGAGCCCGCACGAGCAGGGAGCGGGGGTAGATCTCGACCCCGGCGTCGGAGCAGACCCGCACGAGCTCGGGGGGGACGACCCCGGGGGCGACCAACGCGCTCACCTGGGCCTCCAGCCGCCGGACCACTTCGGCGGCCCGGTCGCCGGCCCCGAAGACGATGGCCGCCCGGAACGGAGGCGGGCCGCCGCGCGGGGCCATCGCCAGCGCCCCGTCGGCGGTCATGACGCCGGGACGGTCGTTGGAGCCGAACAGGAGCGAGGCATCGTAGCTGCCGACCGCGACGACGACCCGCTGCGCGCGGAGCAGGAGGCCCCGGGCCGGCTCGGTGTAGGCGAGCACCTCGAACGGGCGCGCCCCGTCCGCGGGCCGCGGCGGCAGGAAGCTGACGGTCGTTCGGGTAAGGAGCTCCGCCCCCGAGACCGGCTCGAGGGAACGCGCCCGGTCGATGACGAGCGGGGACCCTCCCGCGGCGACCAAGCGGGCGGCGCACGCCCGGCCGGCGCGTCCGGCCCCGAGGATCAGCACGTCGACCGACCGCACCTCGGGAGGGGCCCGGAGCCGCGCGGCGCTCTCGGAGGACGGGGGGGCGCCGAACCCGGTGAGGCGACGCACGACGAACTGGTAGAATCGGGTCGCCCAGGCCGGCCGGCGGAATCCATGCAGGGTGTCGAGGCCGGACGGGAAGAGGAGGTCGAACCCGGCGAGGGCGTCGAAACGACGCGACGGCCATCCGTTCTCGGTCTCGACCCGGTCCCCCTCGGCCGGCTCGTACCGGCACGCCCGCACGTTCGGGCGCCCATTGACCCGCACGAGGCAGTTCGTGCACTGGCCGAGGCCGCAGAGAGGGGCGCGCGGGCGGTGGTAGTGCGGGGAGCGCTGGAGGTTCGGCAACCCGTCGCGGAGGAGCACGTCGAGGACGCTGTCGCCGGGACGCGCCTCGCGCGGCCGTCCCTCGAACGAGAACCGCGGGCCGGCCGGCTCGACCATCTCGGAATCGGCGGTCACCGCCCCTCCGACTATTTACTCTAGGGCCACCGCGGGTCGGCCGACGGCCTACCGGAGCGCGGCGCGAGCTCCGTAGCTGGGTCGGTCGTAGGGAGGGCTATATAGATGGCCGGAGGTGCGGCCGCCGATGCGAGCGAGCGGGGGATTCCACGGACGTCGGATCCAGAAGACCGGCGGGTCGACCTTCATCGTCTCCCTACCCAAGAACTGGGTGATCGCCCGGGGGCTCGACGCGGGGGATGTGCTGTTCTTCACGCCCCGCGCCGACGGCTCGATGACCGTCTTCCCGGACGCGGCGAGCGGGGGCGAAGCGGAGCGTCGGGTCGTGGAGGTCTCGAACGACGACGAGCCGGACCACCTGTTCCGGCGGCTGGTCGCCGAGTACATCGCGGGGTACCCGCTGCTCGACATTCGCACGGACGGGCGCATGAATTCCCGCACGCGCGAGGTGGTGCGCAGCTTCGCCCAACGCATGATCGGCCCCGAGATCCTCGAGGAGACGGCCGAGTCCGTGATCCTCCAGGACGTCGTCGGCCCGAACCCGTTGCCGATCCCTTCCGTCATCCGACGGATGCACCAGATGGTCCGCTCGATGCAGAGCGACGCGATGACCGCCTTCCGCAGCCGCGACGCGTCCATCGCGAAGGACGTCATCGACCGCGACTGGGAGGTCGACCGTCTCCACTGGTTCCTCGAGAAGCAGGTCACGACCGCCCTGCGCGACGCGCGGGTGCTGGCGACGATCGACCTCACGCTGCCGGAGTGCTCGACCTACCTGCTCGCCTCCCGGGTGCTCGAGCGGATCGCCGACCACGCGGTCCGGATCGCGGAGACGGTGTCGATCCTCGGCAAGGACCGGACCCCCGAGCGTCTCGCCGGCGAGCTCGACCGGATGAGCGCGGCCGCCGCCAGCACGGTCGCGGACGCGCTCGACAGCCTCGACCGGGGGGACATCGGCAAGGCGAACGACGTCATCGACGCCGCGCACGCCCTGACCCGGTCCCGGGAGAAGCTCCTCCACGAGATCGCCAGCAAGCAGGGCCGTCTCGCGGTCGGGCTCGCCTACGTCCTCGAGAGCCTCGAGCGGATCGCCTACTACGCGAGCGACCTCGCCGAGATCGCGATCGACCGGGCGGTCGAGGTCGCCGGACGCCCGACCGAGACGACGCCCGCCGAGAAGATAGCGGCCGCCTAGGACCGAGGCCGGTCGCACCGCGACGGGCTCAGCCGAGGGCGGCCGTCAGCAGGGCGTCGACGTCGGCGGCGGTCGGCACGCGCGGGTTGGCCAGCGCCCCCGGAGAGCGCAGCGTCTGGGCGACGATCGAGGCACGCTCGGCCTCGACCCGGTCGACCCCTCCTCCCGCCGCCCGGATCGAGGCCGGGAACGGGAGCTGCGGGTAGAGGCGACGGAGGCGCTGGCCGAGGCTCGCCTCCCCCCGTTCGTCCCGGGAGCGGGCGCGTTCCGCGAGCCGTTCGAGGCGTTCCCGGGCCGACGGGTGGGCGAAGTCGAGCACGGAGGGGAGGAGGAGCCCGAGCAGGCGTCCGTAGGAGAGCCCCGCGGGGACCTCGAGGGCGCGGGCGAGGGCGTGGGCGAGACCGCGCTGGGCGTTCGAGGCGGCGAGCCCGGCCGCCGAGGCGGCGTAGTGGAGCGCCGCCGGGGCCTCGGGGTCATCGCTCCACCGTACGGCGTGCGGGAGGCGGTGGACCACGGTGGTCGCCGCGTCCAGGGCCAGCGCATCGGAGAGCGG
>JASHTC010000099.1 GCA_030040755.1 Thermoplasmata archaeon
ACATCATCACGCTCATCTACGGCCTCGCGGGCTACATCGCGTTCCAGGCGGTGACCTACCTGATGGAGCTGCCTCACCCGGCCGGGTACGGGCTGAGCCTGATTCAGACCGGACTTACGCTGATCCCCCTGATCGTCGTGCTGCTCCCGGTCGCCCTCGCGGTCGGGACCGTCATCCCTCGCTATGGAGTGAAGCCGTTCCTCTACCTCGGGGGAGCGTTTGGCGTGGTGGCGTATCTGCTCCTGTCGGTCGCGACCAGCCCGCTCGAGGTAGGAGCGTTCCTGGCCGTCTACGCGGTGGGGGGCGGGCTCGCGTCGGTCGCCCTACAGAACCTCCTGGTGCTCTCCCTGGACAAGCGAGAGATGGGGCTCGGGACCTCCCTCAACACCTCGTTCCGGTACATCGGACAAAGCCTCGGGGCCCCGGTCGCGGGCGCGATCTTGACCACCTACGTGGCCGTCCAATCCTCCGGCGGACACGCCCTGCTGCTCCCGACCCCGGCGGCATTCCAGTACTGTTTCTACCTGGCCGGCGTCGCCTTCGTGCTGGTCGGCCTCGCCGCGATCTTCGCCCGAGAGGTAATCGGTCGACGCGCGACCGTCGCCGGCTCATCGCCCACCCTTCCCCTGCGCGGGGAAGGATAGGGTGCGACCACCCGCTCGTCGGAGCGGAGGACCGGCCTCGAACCCTCGGGTCCCCGACCTCCGCCGTCCGCTATCGAGGGACGAGATGTCCCCAGAGGTTCATGTCGACCCAAATCAACATATATCATGTTGACATCCGTCAACATGATGTCGACCACCGGACCCGATTCGGCTCTCGCGACCCGACTGGAGCGACTCACGGGCGAAGACGCATCCTGTTGCGTGCCGGAGTACCGGGATCTCGCGAAGGAAGTCGCCGCCGCTCCCGGCTTCCCGGAGGCGTTGAAGCGGGTGCGAGCTCTGGCGGACGAGAATCGCCTCCTCGCGGTGGCGCTGCTCAGGCGGCGGAACGAGCTCTGCGCCTGTGAGATCCAAGCCGCCACCGGCCTCTCGCACGCGACCGTGAGCCATCACATGGCCGTGCTGGTGGACGCAGGGGTTGTGAAGTGGCGTCGGGAAGGAAAGTGGATGTACTATCGGCTCGCGGACCGCCCGGAGGTGGTCCTCCCGTGACCCGAGGCAGCCCGAGCGAGACTTCCGCCGAGGCTCGTCGGCAACAGGTCCGCGCCCGATACGGGAAAATCGCTTCCCGAGGAGACTGCTGCTGCACCGACGGGGGGCTCTCGAGCGGCTGCGAGGGCGTCGCCGAGGGATCCCGCGGGGGACGGTCGTCCCCGGCGACTCAGCTCGGGTATTCGACCCAGGAGTTGGCGGCGATGCCTGAGGGGGCGAATCTTGGTCTGGGCTGCGGAAATCCCACTGCCCTACTGGCGCTCCAGCCGCGTCAGGTCGTACTCGACTTGGGGAGTGGCGCCGGGATCGACTGTTTCCTGGCCGCGAAACGGGTCGGAACGAAGGGGCAAGTCATCGGCGTGGACATGACGCCCGAAATGCTGGGGAGAGCCCGGGAGAACGCTCGGAGAGGTCACTACACGAATGTCGAATTCCGGCTGGGGGAGGTCGAGCACCTTCCGGTCGCCGACGACTCGGTGGACGTGGTCATCTCCAACTGCGTCATCAACCTGGTCCCCGACAAAGGTCAGGTTTACCGCGAGGCGTTTCGGGTGCTCCGCCGCGGAGGCCATCTCGCCATCTCGGACGTCGTGGCCACGCGCCCGATATCCGCCCGAGAGCGAGCCGACCCGTCGCTCTGGTCCTCCTGCTCGTCGGGGGCGATCGAAGGGAAAGAGGTCGAGGCGCTGCTCAGGAGGGTCGGCTTCCAGGAGGTCCGTCTGGACCTGAAGCTGCCCGACCAGGTGCCGGAATCCCTCCGCGGCCCCGCCTCCCTGGGCGTGGTACCTGCGGATATCCGAGCGGTAAAACCCAGAGAGTGAGGCCACATGGTCCAGAAGACGGTCCTATTCGCCTGCGTGGAGAACGCCTGCCGGTCCCTCATGGCGGAGGCGATGTTCAACCGGAATCCGGCGAGCGGGTGGCGCGCCATCTCGGCCGGAACCCAGCCCTCGGCCGTCGCCAATCCGCGGACCGAGATCATGCTTCGTGAGATCGGTCTGGAGCTGCCTCCGCACCGACCGCAGCTTCTGACGGAGGAAATGATGGCGGCTTCGAAGGTGGTCGTCACGATGGGCTGCCTCGACCGCGCGAGCTGTCCAGCGAACCTAAAGGTCCTCGAGCTCCGGGACTGGGCGCTCCCCGACCCCGGGAAGCTGGACGACGCGGGGTTCCGCCAGGTACGCCGAGACCTCGGGGCCCATGTGGAGGAGCTTCGGCGAGAGCTCGCGCTCGCGGACGAGGGACGGGCCGCTCTCGCCGAGAGCGGCTGAGCGCGTGTGCCGCACCGTCTCCTTCGCCGATGCCTCGCGGAGGTCGTCGGGACGGCCCTCCTCGTGGGAATTGGAACGGGCACGATCGTAGTCACCGGTAACGACGGTGGGGTCCCGCAGTGGATGACGGCCATCGCGTGGTTCCTGGCCGTCTTCGTACCGGTCACGCTCTTCATCCGGATCTCGGGAGCGCATCTCAACCCCGCCGTGACCCTGGCGCTGGCCGGCAGCGGTCGAATCGCCTGGAAGGAGGCCGCTCCCTACTGGGCTTCCCAGTTCACGGGGGCCTTCGTTGCGAGCGCCGTGGTCCTGGTCTCTCTCGGGGGCGGCAGCCACCTCGGTGCTACCCTCCCCGCCCACGCCAGCGTCGCCGAGGCCTTCACCGCGGAAGCCGCCTTCACCACCCTCCTCGTCGGCGCGGTCTTCGTCCTGGCGGACCGCGGAGAGGGCCCCCTCCGATGGCGGATCCTCCTTCCACCGGCGGCGGTTGGCATCTCCACGTATGTGATCGGGCCATGGACCGGGAGCTCCCTCAATCCGGCCCGAAGCCTGGCTCCCGCCGTGGTCTCGGGTACGTACACGGACCTATGGGTCTACCTGGTCGCCGTGCCCCTGGCGGCCCTCGCGGTCGCGGCCGTTTGGAAGCCACGGTCCGTAGACTTGGCCGACCGAGGGCCGGGTCGCGCTGAAATTACCCGTTAGCCCCCTGGGTTCTCGGCCGGTCGCGCGGCGCTGCAGCACCCACCACCTTCGAGTTCCCGGCACCCGCCGATGCCGTCAGGACTGGCCCGGATCGACTCTGAGGGACGCCTCGGCCTCGAGGAGGGATGCCAGGGACGTTCCGCCGATCCCTCCACCCGATGATGCCCCCCTTCCTGAGTCCAAGGACGAGCGAGGGCGAGCTGGGCCGAACGCAGACCATCCCGTCGCACCGGAAGCGCCCAGTTCTCTGAGAGGTGCGCTTTTCGACGTGACTAGTTTTTCGACTTTTCTCTCTCGGCGGCAGCGTAGCGCAAGAGGAGAGCGCCCGAGCGAAACGCTCGCGACTCCAACAGCCGGAAGTCGTGCCGACCGGGAGCGCCAAGCGGGACGACTTCGTCGTGGTGGTCCAGCGTCGGCTGCATGTGGAAAAGTGGCAGTCCCCGTCCGATAAGGCTCGGGGAGACCGTCAGGCAGAGCTCGTCCGCGAGGTCCTGGGCGAGCACGGACTGGACGAGCTGCACACCGCCCGCGACGATCATGTTCCTGCCGGGGAGGGACCGCAGTCGGGAAATCTCGTCCGCAACCGATGCCCGGACGATCCGGGAATTGGGCCAGGTGGCCGTCTGCAGCGTATGGGAGAAGACGACCTTCTCTGCCTGGGTCGAGAAACGAGCGAAGGCCCGCCAGTGCTCGTTTTCGGAGTTGACCTGAGCGGGCCAGAACCCCGCCCAGCCCTCGTAGGTCTTTCTCCCGAGCAAGAGAGTGTCGACGTGGTCCATCGGCCCCGTCCACATCGCCTCCCAAAACTCACGATCCGCTTCGGGGTCATCCGGGCCGGCGGCCAGCGCAGCAAACCCATCCAAGGTCATGTACATGGTGACCAGAACCTTCCTCGACATCGCTCGACTCCCCTTCCGGGCAGGGGGCGGTCGATATTACGGGTTCGTGGGGCGTCAGCCGTTGTCCCGCCTCGGCACGGTGCTTTCCCTAGCCGGCAGGCCTGTTCGCCTCCTGGTCGTACCCAGCCCCGGCTCTGCCTGGAAGGAGGCGTGCATCCTGCCTCCGGCGTTGGAGTAGACGGGGGTCGCCCTACTTGACCGGCGCCGGTGGCGACCTGAGGACAAACTCGTTCCCGTCGGGGTCGGCGATGACCGAGAGCGTCGCCGTGAACCCGGGGGGATTGATCGTATGCGGAGGGTCCGTCACCCTGCCCCCTCGTCGGGTGATCTCGGCGCAGGCGGACGCCGGGTCATGATGGGTGAACACGACTCCCGAAACGGTGCCCGGTTCCCGTCCGCCTTCCCCGGGGTCGTAGAGGTGCATCCGGAGCGTCGTGGTCGTCCCCGGAATGGAGAAGACGGCCCGCCCCGCCTTGCCATCGAACTGGAGTTCCTTCAGACCCAGTACCTCGCCGTAGAAGTTCCGCGCCTTGTGAATGTCTCGGACATGCACCGTCACCGCCTCGAGCCCCTCGATGGTCGCGGTCATACGCGATGCCGCAAAACCATCCCGACTCATTAGCGCTCAGGGGTCCTTCCGAAGTCCGACGGGAGTGGGCACCCGGGGGCTTGCGACGCCTTCGGTCGCGCCGAGCTTCCACCGCGAGGGTCGGAGGGGCGGGAGAGAGGAGGTCGTCTAGCCCTTGGCCGGGCGCCCGCTCCGGTACCTCGTTTCGATGGCCCCCACGAGCGCATCCCAGTACTTGCTCGACGCACGAACCCAGTCGGCCTTCTTGGGGAAATCCGGAACCAACCACCGCTCGACGAGCACCAGGCTGACTCGGGTCTTCTTCGGGCTCAAGGCCGTGAGTCTGTAGTCGATGGAGTCCAGATCGATGTGATCGATCGTATCCTTGTGCCAAGCGTTCGGTGGGCTCAGTCGAATCAACTCAACTGCCATCGCTGGATTTCTGCCTCCGTTCCTGGAGACCCGAACGCGAACCAAACGCTCGGGACTCACTCGAATGACCCGACTCCGCGGCCGGGACCTCGAGAACTTTCCGTCATCGGGCCGGAAATCGGTGCACCAGTCATACACGTAGCGGAGCGGGGCGTTTACGACCTTGGAAAATCTCCCGGTGTGCGTGGCGAAGATTCGCTGCCTCTTTTCGAGCATGGGATGCACCGGGAGCCCCACTTGTTCGGGGCTTGATAATCCTTGAACCAACGACCCTCAGCGCCGGCGATGACCGAAATGAGTGGCAAATCAGGGGACGCGCTCCCCCGCACCGGGGCACTTGCAACGCGTTATGCCCCGAGGACGAGGCGACCACCCTACGGAGACCGGCCGACTCCGTCCCGGGTTCACCCTAAGGTCCCCCCAGCTGGGTCTCAAGCTGTATCGCTTCGCGCACTTTCCGGAACCCCAAACCCTCGTTGAGGGTCCACATGGGCGCGTTCAGCGAGTCATTCGTGGTTTCGATCCGGGAGTATCCGTTCCGCTTGGCGTAGTCGATAACCATCAGCTTGAGCGTGAGAGCAATCTTCCGCCGGCGGAATTCCGGGAGTGTCCCGGTGAAGTTCTGTAGGAGCACCTGGGGCCGGGCCGCCTCTCGGGCCGCCTGAGAGACCCCGACATACCGACCCGCGGTCTTCGCGAGGAACCAGGCGTCGGGCAGCGCATCATGGGTCCCGAAGAAGAACTGCCGGAACTCGTCGAACGGCATGGGGACGTAGGGACCCTCCCTCGGGACGTCCCGCACCGCCTCCGAGTAGAACTCGTGCAGCCGGGTCAAGACCTGTGGTTCCCCGACCCCCTCTCGGGCGAGAGTGGTGAGCTCGATGCCATCGTTCGCGAGGGCGTGAGTCAGCGCGGGCAGCTCCGAGGTATCCGCGGAGCTGAGTTCCAGCCTCGATCCCCAGTGCCGTCGGCGTTCCACGAAGCCGCGTTTCGCCAGGAAGGTCGACCCGTCGTGCGCGCTCTCGAGGACTTGGGAGGTGAGGCTCGTTCCGCCGCGTCGACGCACCTCGGCGGCAAGATCATCGTAGAGTCGGGAACCGACCCCCCTCCGTCGATGGTCCGGCAACACGCCTCCGACGACCCAGTAGCGGGTCGGGTCAGCCTCGAACGGCATCTGGAACACCACACCGGCCCCGACCACCTCCCCGGTAGCACCCTCCTCCGCCACAACCTGACGCGGGTGGGAGGCTCGGAGGAGCACCTCGAACAAGTTTCGCAGCGACTCGACAGAGACCGGCTGGTCCGGGTCGTTGGCCTTCTGTATGGCCGCGACCGCCGTATAGTCCGAATCGCGAAGCTCCCGCACGAAGTACCGAGCCTCATCCGTCATGGAAAGCCGGGGATTGCCTCCCGCCCTAAATCTTGAAGGGATAGAACCCGGGGGACGAAAATCCCGCTACGGGACCGGCGTTCGAGTTCCTCGCCCCCCAATCGCACGGGCAAGCGGTGTTGCACTCGTGACCTCGGTCCCGAAGGGGTGATCGCGGGGTGAATTGGCAAGTGGAGGCCTCCGCCAAGCTAAGGAAGGGAGAGCCGAATGCGATGGGCCAGGAGCACTGAATGAGGGCGCTTCGCCGTGCTTCCATTAAGGACCTTCTCTGGAATTTCGCTGTGGCCGAGTTCGAGTCGGCCCCAACGAAGCAAAGGCACTCGGTGCCAGAAATCTCCCACAGTCTGCTCGCTCGCGTCTTGAGGTCCGAGCGAAGCACGTTCACCCAGGCCGACTGGCTCGAGCTCCTGGACGCAGTCTGGTCCACGCGAGCGGATATCGTCGGCCCGGCCTCCGCTCAAATCCAGGACTGGTACGTTGCAGAGCTTGACGAGGGAGATTGGACCGAAATCCGGGTGCTGAACCTCCAGATCTTCGCCCCGTTGACTCCGACCCTCCGACTATCGGAGTTCGCCAAATCCCTCGATAGTGGAGTTTACCCCTCGACGTGGGATCCAGAAATGTACTCGATGCGACGGGCGGCGTTCGATCTCAGCAGGATGCACGGCCTGCCCATCTTGGTCTGTGAACAACTTTGCGGCCCCTACTCCATCATAGAAGGGACGTGTCGGCTCAGTATTCTCGAGTCGAAGCGAACCTCAGGGGAACTCTTGCATCCAACCCTAGAAGTCTTGGTGGGGGTCGGGTCACCCTTGGACTATCCGGTTGGGGAGTAGGCGCCGAGGCTCGAACGGCACCGCTTGCCGTGGCGGATTAAACCGGGAGTCCGGGAATGCACGAGCGGTGGCATGGCCTATCGTACTCAAGTTCGGGCGGCGCGCCCTCTACCTCGGCTGCCAGGTCCTCGCTCAGACGGCCTGCATCGCCCGTGACCATCATGCGAACGTAGGTCCCGCCCTTGAACACGAGCTGGTCGGCCACCCGGTGGCTCGCGAGTGCGTGAGGCGCCTAGCGCAGGACCCCCTCTGCGGGGCAATGTGAAGGACTCCGCCCATCCGATTGGCGAATCGGTTGGCGACCGCGCGGTATCACCGAATCTCTCCCTCGGCGAAGAGCTGGGCGTCCGCAAGGTTCCGAATGACGTGCCAGCGAGGGTCGCGTACTCCCCGACGGCCGTGGATCCGGGCCGGGCCGAGCGGGACGTACGGTTCGCCGGCTCGGGCCATGCGGGCCCGGACCCATGATGGAGGGGCGGGAATCGAAGGGCGCACATGTTCGGCCAAGTATCCCGCCCTCAGCGTGAGGCTTCGATTCTTCATCCGGTCCAGGTACGACCCGAGCCGGGACCAGTCGAGCCCGGGCTTAGCGAGGGCAAAGATGTGCGATACCCCCGCAATGCCGCCGGCGAGCTCGGGTCGGTCCAAGCAGTCGAGAACGGTTCTCTCGACGTCGCTCACCTCGAGACGAACTCCCCGACGGACCATAGGACGAGAGCCGAAGAAACGCGACCGCGACAGGCGCACCGTCCGGAAGCGATCAGCCAATCTCTCGCCCGGAACCCACCGCGTCGGTGTCACGATGTAGTAAACCCGGCTCGCCCGAGGGAAGATGCCGTGGAGCTCCGCCGCAGTGGCGTACCCGAAGTAGTATGGCGCTACGAGTCGGCGCCCGATCCTCAGGGGGTCGGTGTTTGGAACCGCCTCCGGTCCGTAGCGACCCGGGTTGAGGAGGTACGTCCCCTGGCGGACCCGCTGGAGCCAGCTCTTACGCACCAGGTCGTGGGCCAGCTTACGCGCGAACCCTGGGGAGGCGCCCGTCCGCCGCCGGATCTCTGCGAGAGATACGACCTCAGTCCCCTCAGACTCCAACGAAAGGACGACCTTCGCCTCGGTGCGAGAGAGCGAGCGAACGTCCATGACAGAGGACGGAGTCTTCGATACGTGAATGTTACCGAATCAGTAACATTAGTGTACATAAAACACAGCATCCTCTGTGGGGCCGGGGATTTCGGCTACGGTCGCGGCTCCGCGCAAGACCGGTTGTGCGTCCTATCCTTGCGCACGAATCGGGTCGGCCCCGCACCATCGGGACGGGCCCCGGACGTCACGAGCAGAATCCAATAGTAGCCGGAGCGATGCGGGAGGGGCGAGGATTCAGCCATGTATGACCTGAAGAACCTTAGGCGCCTGAAGAAGATCGATGCAAACGCGCCGGACGCGATGAAGGCGTTCTGGGCGTTCGACGAGGCGGCTCTGGCCGATGGTGCGATTCCTGTGAAGTACAAGGAACTGATGGCATGCGCTGTAGCGTTCACGACGCAGTGTCCCTACTGCATCGATATCCACTCGAAGAGAGCTCGAGAAGCCGGTGCGTCCGATAAGGAGATGGCGGAGGTCGTCGCGGTCGCTGCAGCGCTCAGGGCGGGTGCCGCGATCACGCACGGAACCCACGCCTTCACCGATACTCCGTAGGAGTCGACTACCCGCGCGGTAGCCGCAGCGCTGGCCCTCGGGCCAGTCGAGCCCTGGATCGCACGCGGGACCTACCAGGGACCAGGTGGCCGGCAACCTCACGCGGCTCGGTGCCTCTTCACGAGAACCCAGTCCGTTGGGGCCCGTAGCCGGTTACGCGGGGTGACTACCTCTCCCGCGCACCGCGTGGCTTCGTGGTCCCTCTCAACGCCCGAACCATGGAGTGGAACTCGGCGGGTCCGTCGTAGCGGCTTCCGTCGATGAAGAAGGTGGGGGTGCCGTTAACCCCGCTACGGACCCCGCTCATGAAATCCTCCTCGATCCGCGTCGAGTGAGCGCGCCGGGCCACCTCTCCATCTACCCGCGCCACATCCAGCCCCACCTGCACCTCGTACTCGGCAAAAGGGGCCTCCGTTCCAAGGAGGCTCTGGTGCTCGTAGAGAAAGTCGTGCATCTGCCAGAACTTTCCCTGGGCTCCGGCCGCCTCGGCTGTCTCCGCGGCCCACTCCGCCTGGGGATGCGCGTTGGTGATGGGGAAGTTCCGGAAGACGAACCGGAGAGCACCACCGAGTTCCTTCTGGATCCGCTTGACGACCGGGTAGGCGGCCCCACAGTAGGGACACTGGTAATCCCCGTACTCCAACAGGACTAGCCGGGCGTCCCCCGCTCCCTCGGAATGATCCCGCTCTCCGACCGGCAGCGTGAGGCGCGGAGGAAGGTAGGTCTTGGCCACTTCGCTTCACCCGAGTCGCTCGAGCGCCGAGAGGATGCCGTCCGCGCCGGGGTTAACGCCATCCGGAGAGAGGAAGCTCCAGCGGATCACTCCCTTCTTGTCGATCACGAACAGGGCTCTCGCAGACTCGCCGGCCGCAGGTTCGAATGCCCCGTACGCCCTCGAGACAGCGCCTTTCGGTTCAAAGTCCGCCAGCAGGGGGAAGTTGAGTCGTCGATCCTTGGAGAATGCCAGGTGGGACCAGATTCCATCCACCGAAATGCCGATCACCTCGGCTTCGTGCTTCTTGAACTCGGGCATCAGCTGGGCGTAGAGTCCCATCTGGTCGGTGCAGACCGGGCTCCAGTCGGCCGGATAGAAGGCCAAGACGACCGGTCGCCCGAGGAAGTCATTCAGGGATACGCTCTGGTCGGGCGTGCTCTTGAGAGTAAAATTCGGCGCCTTGACCCCGGTCTTGAGGATCGACGGCTTGTTCTCCGAGGTCTTGGACATGGGGTTCAATGGTGCAGACAGGCCATAAGTTTTCCAG
>JASHTC010000100.1 GCA_030040755.1 Thermoplasmata archaeon
CTTGGCTGGGGGCGGCGACCCGGCGGCTCCCGCCGGTTTGGGGGGCGCGGCCGGCGGCGTCGGAGGCGGCGGGAAGAGCTGCTTCTTCAGGAAGGCCAGGATCTGAGTCCACGCCAGCTCGGCGGCCCGGAGGTCGTAGGCCCGAAGGTCCCGAGCGAGGAAGTTGTGCCCGACTCCCGGCAGGACGGAAAACTGCACGGGGCCCTTCGTGGTCGGCCGCGCCGTCTCGATCTGGGCGCGAGCCTTCCCCGACGTTCGGTCCCCGGCCCCGGCGACATACAGCAGCGGAGCGGAGATTAGCGCGGTGAGGTCGGCGGGGTGGACCGGCATCGGGTAGGCCGTGGCGATGGCGGCGAGGCGGGTATCCCGGGCGGCGAGCGCGAGAGCGAGGGAGCCGCCGTAGGACACGCCGAGCAGCGCGGTCCGGGTCGGGTCGACCATCTCCCGGGCCCGGAGGAACGCGAGCGCATCCGCGTAAAGGTCGACGAGTTCGGAAACCCGACGCGCGGAGGTGGGGATGCCCCCGCGTACGGTGACCCCCGTACGCAGCGCCATGTGGTGCCCGGGTCCAACTCCCTCGGTCTTCGCCACGTCGGGGATGAACACCTCGATCCCCTCCCGGGCGATCCGGATCGCCCCGTCCAGCACCGTGGTCGTGATCCCGTAGACGTCGGGGGTGACGAGCACGCCCGGGTGGCGCACCTGCTTGGTGGGGGTCAACAAGATCCCCTGGGCCTTACCGGAACGGGTCGCGTCGGTAGGGTACCACACCCGCTCGCTTCGGTAGAGGGGTAACGGGGCGCCGGGCTTCTTGTCGGTTTTGATCCAGGTCTTGTTCAGGAAGTCGAGGACGCACAGCTTGTACCGCTCCTTCGACAGGACGATAACGGCCTGCCGGGTGCCGCAGATGTCGCAGGTGCCGATGACCCCGCTCCCGAAGACCGGCGGGAGGTCCAGCATCTGGTCGTCGTCCCGTGCCATGGCGCCCTCCGTCCGAGCCGAGGTCGATTCTTAAGAGTTGCCGCGCCGGCGAGACGAGCGACCGCGGGACGGGGCCCGAGGCTCGGTGGGAGGCCGTCCGGGGACCAGGTCGAGGCGGCTCCGGTCCCGCGGCCTCAGTACCGTGATCCCGCGCCGCCGCAGACGTGCCTGCAGCGCCCGGTCGGCCGTCACCACCCACGCCCCGGACCGCTCGGCGGCGTCCATCACCCCGGCATCTCCGCGGGCCACGGTGCCCACCCGGTCGAACCGCTCCGCGACCGCCCGGGCGGCGGCCGCTCCCGGAGTCGAGGCGTCGACCAGCCGGTCGAGTTCGCCGACCACCGAGCTCGGGACGAGGAGGACGGCGCCCGGGCGATGGCGGTCGACCTCGGCCTCGAGCGGGAAGTGGGCCTGGACCACGAGGAACAACGCGTTCGTGTCGAGGAGCACGCAGGGGTCGGGGGGCCGAGGGGTCTTACGGACGCCGGAGGGCGACCCCGAGCTTCTCGCGGTCGTATTCGACCCCCCCGCGTCGGCCCCGGAGGAGGTACCGTTGCGATTTCTGGTTCGCGGTCTTCGGGATCTCGTCCAGGAACTCGATCACCTGCGGGACCATGAAGAACGGGAGGTTCTCCACCGCGAACTCGAACAGCTCGCGCGGGCCGACACTGCTCCCGGGCTTCAGCTGGATGAACGCCTTCACGTCCTCCTCTCCCAACGGGCTCGGGACGCCCACCACGACGGTCTCGAGGACCGCGGGGTGGCGGTTCAGCACCGTCTCCACATCGTAGGGGGCGAGATTCTCCCCGCGGCGACGGATGACGTCCTTCTTCCGGTCCACGAAGTAGTAGTACCCGTCGGCGTCCCGGGTGACATAGTCGCCGGTGTGGAACCAGAGGTTGCGCCAGGCCTCCACCGTCTTCTCCGGCTTTCCGAGATAGCCAGAGAACATCGTGAACGGCACGCGGGGGCGGACGATGAGCTCGCCGCGGACGCCGGCGGCCACGGGACGGTCGTCGTCGTCCACCACGTCGGCCTCCACGAAGCCGAGCGGCGTGCCGACCGACCCGACGCGGATCGCGTCCGGGGGGTTCATCAGGGTCGTGCAACCGCACTCGGTCATGCCGTAGAGCTCGATGATGGTGAGGCCGAAGCGCCGCTCGAAGTCGGGCCACAGGGCCCGGGTCGTCCCGGCGGTCAACGCGGTTCGGACCCGATGGGTGCGGTCGGTCGGACCCTCGGGCTGCTTGAACAGCACGTTGATCATCGCGATCAGCAGCGAGACGTGCGTCGCTCCGAACCGGGCCGCGACCTCCCAGTAGGTCGAGGCGTGGAACCGCTCGTCGAAGGCGGCGGTCACGTCGTACAGGAGCGCGGTGAGAGCGGTCATCTCCTGCGCGTTGCAGTGGAAGAGGGGGAGGGCGGTGAAGAGCACCGAATCCGGCTCGAGCCGGCTTCGCTGCCCGATCTCCCGGGGCGTCGTGAGGGTCTTCTCGTGGGGGATGATCGCCCCTTTCGGAGGGCCGGTCGTGCCGCTGGTGTACATGACGGACGCCGGGTCGAACGGTCGGGGCGGGGGCACCGGCGGGGCCGGCGCGTCGGAGAAGAGCTCGGAGAACGGCCGGGTCCCCTTCGGCAAGGCGGTCGCCACCGACTCCGTCGCCGGGAGAACCCACTCTCTGCCCAGCGCGAGCGCGTCGCGGTACGGCGCGTACGCCTCCCACAGGCGCTGGTCGATCGCCAGCGCCTTGGGCTGGCAGTCGGAGAGCTCGTACCGAAGGATCTCTCCCTTCAGCCCGGTGTTGAGGGGAACCATCACGGCCGCCCGCTTGGCGATACCGAACCAGAGCAGCGGAAACTCCGGCGTGTTCAGGAGAAGGGCCGCCACCCGGTCCCCCGGACCGACCCCGCCGGCCGCCAGCCCGTTCGCCACCCGGTCGGTCTCTTGGTCGAGCTCCGCGTAGGTGAACTGGCGACCCTCGAACCGGAGCGCGACCTTGGAGCCGTTCTTCCGAGCCTTGGCTCGAACGAGGGTGGCCAGGTCGTGGTACTCCTCCCCGGCGGCGAGCATCGAGGGCCGGAGACGGACTCGGCCTTAAGCGTGTGGCGGCGTCTGGCCGACCCCTCGAAGCTTTGATAGTCCGCCGGCCCTCGGACGGCTATGCCGTCACTGAAGGGACGCTACCGGGAGGACCGCCCCATCGTCCCCGAGCTGGCGGCCGGCGCCGTCGTGGTCCAGCGCCAGAGCGGAGAGGTCTGCCTGCTGTTCTACCGGGACGAGGCCCGCTGGGCGATCCCCAAGGGCCACGTGGACCCGGGCGAGTCGCTCGGGACGGCGGCCTCGCGGGAGGTGCGGGAGGAGACCGGACTTACCTCGGTCGACTTAGGCGACGAGGTCGCGGAGGTGCACTACCGGTTCTACGACCCCGTCCGGGACCTGAACGTCTACAAGACGAGCGTCTACTTCCTGGGCTACACGTCCGAACGCACCCTGCATCCCGAGCCGACCTTCGAGCGCGCCGAGTGGGTGGACGTCGCCGAGGCGGTCCGACGGGTGCCCTTCGACACCGACCGCCTCGTGCTCCGCCGCGCGGCCAAGAAGCTGCGTCCGGGTCGCTGAGAGCCCCGAGTCTGCCCTCGGACTGCGGCCCCGGAATATCGGAGAAGAAAGGGGGGAAGGGGTTGAGGTGGGCTCCCGGGACGGGAGCCCACCTTGGGCCGTCGGGGGCCCTCAGGGCTGCGGGGGTCGGGGCCCCGGGGGAGAGGGGCCTTGACCAGGGGCGGGGGGAGCCTGGATCGAGCCGGCGGGGGGGCCGCTCGTCCAGCTCTCGCCGTAGCCACCCACGAGTCCCTTCTGGGACCGGCGGCGCGCGTAGGAACGCCACTCGATGACCGACACCGTTCCGACCACCGCGACGACCGCGAGCGCGATCGCCGCGACGCCGACCAGGCCGCCGAGGACCGCCGAGCCGCCCGCGCTGCACCCGCTGGTGAGGCAGGCGTTCTCGGCCTGGG
>JASHTC010000101.1 GCA_030040755.1 Thermoplasmata archaeon
AGCGCCTCCGCCTCGTCGAGGTAGTGCGTCGTCAGGAGGATCGTCCGGTTCTCGCGGATGGTGCGTCGGACCGCTTCCCAGACCTCCCGCCGGGCGATCGGGTCGAGGCCGGTCGTCGGTTCGTCCAGGAAGAGGAGGTCCGCGTCCGAGGCCAGGACCATGGCGCAGAGCACGCGCCGGCGGAGCCCGCCCGAGAGCCGGGAGACCAGGCGCCTCGAGTACTCGGTGAGCGAGAGCTCCTCGAGCGCGTCCCTCGTCCGTCGTCGAGCCTCGGCCGGCTCCATCCCCCGCATCTTGAGGTAGAGGTAGACCACCTCGTGGGTCCGCAGGAAGTACAGGGGCCGCCCCTCCTGCGGCACGCAGGCGATCCGGGCACGGATCTCCGGAGCCCGCCGCTGGACGTCCATCCCGAGGACGTCGAGGTGTCCGGAGGTCAGTGCGAGCTGAGTCGCGGCGATTCGGACGAACGTCGTCTTGCCGGCGCCGTTCCGTCCGATGAGCCCGTAGACGCGACCCTTGGGGATCTCGAGGCTCAGGTCGTCCAGCGCGGGGGCCCCGGCCTTGGAATGGGGGTAGACCTTCCCGAGGTGCTCGGCGGAGAGAGCGAGCTCGGGCATGGCGAGCGCCACGCCGCCCCCCGCTCTTAACGGTCCGGTGCGGGCCTAGCTCAGCACTTCGTCGAGGCGTCCCGAATCGCGGGCCCGGCGGATCTCCTGGGCGATGCGTCGGCCGGTGGATAGCCCGGGCTCGATCAGGTCCGCGTAGGGGCTCCCCGAGATGAACAGGTTCGTCCCGGCGACGATCCGCGAGGAGATCTCAAAGACCTTGAACTCGAGCTCCTCGGTCATGATCCCCTCCACGCAGAAGGGGCCCACCATCCCCCCGAACAGCTCGATCGACCGCTCGATGATCCGGGCGGCGAGGTCGAATGCCTTCGGCAGCAGGGATTCCCGAAGGACGACGGGCACGTTCCCCGTGACGACGAACGTCGGCCGGATCCCGGCCTGGAGCAACTCCTCCTGCCCGCCGAGCTTGTACAGTTCATCGATGTTCGCCTCGTCCCGCCGGTCCATCCCGAGCAGCTCGAGCGAGCCGGTCCCGACGCGGAAGCCGCGGTCGGAGATCGGCGAGTAGAAGAAGTGCATGTAGTACCGGGTCCCGAGGACGTACTCCTGGATGACGTAGGGTCCGGTCGGGTGGAAGTCCGAGAGGGCTTCCCGGTTCTTGGCGAGGAAGTACCCCTTCCCGCCTTTCGCCCCGTAGTACTTCAGGATCACCGGCCCGTCGACCTCCGAGGCGTCCTCGTACCGCTTCGGCATCGGGCAGCCGGCCGACTCGAGCCACTCCCGGGACTTCCGGCGGTCCGACTCCCACTCGATGACCGCGCGGTTCCCGAAGACCGGCACGTCGAGTCGGGCGAACTCGGTCGCCCCGAGGTACTCCACGAACGAGCCGTGCGGGATGATGATCACGCCCTCTTCGCGCAGGCGGTCCTGCACGGTCGGCACCTCCTTGATCGACGGCACGGTGAGGAACCGGTCCGGCCGCGCGAGGGGGAAGGCGTCGTAGAACCGCGGCGGTGAGCCGCTGGCGATCCCGATCGTCGGGAATCCCTCGAGCCGGGCCCCGTGAAAGATCTGGAGCGAGGAATGGGAGCAGAGGGTGGCGACGGTCGGGGTCCGACCGGTCAGCGAAGCGAGGCGAGCGGGAGAGGCGAGGGAAGTCCCCATACGGGGCGGTGACGAGTGCCTTACATATCCTTTACGAGGGACGGGCCCGAGCGGGGGTCTAGACGTCCTCGAGGTCCCAGTACCACGTGACCTTCCGCGCGCCGGCCTCGGCGAGCCGCCGGCGCACCTCCGGGTCGACCGAGGCGTCCCGGAGGATCCCGCGGACCTGGGCGGGGTCCCCGTTCGCGACCCGGTCCGCGAGCCCGGCGCTCTCGAGCACGGGCCGCAGCCGCTCGGCCGGGTACTGCCAGGTCTCCTCCCGCCGCCGCAGCGCCACGTGGCTCGAGCCGGGGATCCGGTGGACGCCGAACTGCTCGGCCGCGCGATGGAGCTCGTCCGCGGTCCGGCGCAGGTCCTCCCCGACCTGCCGCTCCTGCTGGCGCAGGGCGTCGAACCGGTCGACGAGCTGCATGAGCCGCGCCTCGTCCGTGGCGGGCACGGCGCGGAATTCGGGACACCGCGACTGGAAATCGCACCGGCCGCAGTGGCGTCCGGGGGTCGGCTCGAACGCCTCGGTCCGGATCCCGTCCAGGACCGTGCCGAGCCGCTCATGCAGGACCTCCAGCTCTTCCCGCGGGCGCGGCGGCACACGGTGCGGCGTTAGCGAGCGGAGATGGTAGAGCGTGAGTCCCTCCACCGGCTCGGTGTAGTTGCTCTCCACCAGAACCTGGTAGATCGAGAGCTGCTCGGAGGCGCGCGCGTCCTCCCCGCTCAGCTCCCGCGACGTCTTGTAGTCGACGATCTCGAGCCCCCCATCGTCGGTGCGGTCGATCCGGTCGATGTAGCCGTGGATGGGGATCCCGTCCCATCGCGCCTCGAGGTGCTCCTCGACGGCGACGGGACTCGGAGGCTCCTTCACGAACCGCTTGTAGTAGCGCAGCAGCAGGTCCCGTCCGAGGGCCTTGTACCGGGCCTCCTCCTCCGGCGAGGTGTACCCCTCCGAGAGCCAGGCGCGGTCGTAGGCGGCCAGCAGCTCCTCGCTGGTCATCGGTCGGACCTCCGACGGCGCCGCCCCCCCGGCGTGCCACTCGTCCAGCGTTCGCTGCGCCTCCCCGACCGCGGTGCGACGCGCCCCGGGCACGAGGAACGGGCGAACGAGGTCCTCCAGGACGGTGTGGACCACGCGTCCGAACGTGAAGTACCCCCGAGGGGTCTCGGGGAGGCGGTCCACGTAGAGGAACTTCCATCGGAGCGGGCACTCCGCGTACGTGTGGTAGGAGGAGTAGCTCAGCGGGGCCGTCGATGCCACGTGGCCCCAGCGGTCCCGGAGTTCATCTGGTTTCCGGGGCTCCGCCGTCGCGTGGTCGGACCGAGGGGTTCCGCCCCGGCCGGGGTGCGGCGTCCGCCTACTGACCCGCCCCTGCCGCGTCGATCGCGATCTCGGAAGCCCCCTCCCCGGGGAGGGTGCCGCGGGCCTGGGGGTTCGTCAGGTTCTTCGGCAGCCCGAGGAGGTCGAGGAGCTCCTTGTAGTGGTTGCGAATCGTCACGGGCGTGACGTTGGCGACCGCCGCGATCCGGTCCTGGCTCCGGGGCTCTCCCATCAGGTTCGAGGCGATGTAGATGATCGTCGCGAGGATCCCGTTGGGGAGCACGCCGCTCGTCGAGTAGACCTGCTCCACCTGCTCGAGCAGCGAGAGGACCTTCTGGCGGACCTCCTTGGAGAGGTTCAGGTCCTGCGTGAAGCGGACCAGGTAGTCGCGCGGCTCTACGGGCTTCAACCCGAGCTTGAGCTCCCGGGCGAGCAGGGTGTAGGCGCGTCCGACCTCGATCTTCGTCGCCTTCGAGTGCGCGATGATCTCCTTCATCGTGCGCGGGACGTGGCACTGACGGCACGCCGCGTAGACGCTGGCGGCGACGAGGGCGACGATCTTCTTGCCGCGGGTCGCCTTGTGTTCAAGTGCCCGTCGGTAGATGTAGGTCGCCGACTCCTTGACCTCGCGCGAGAGCCCGAGGACCCCCGCGAGCCGGTTCAGCTCTCCGAGCGCGACCACGAGGTTCCGCTGGTGCGTTCGGGCCGCCCGCAGCCGATGGTTCAGCTTGCGCAGGTGGTAGAACTTGAGCGAGGTGTTGCGCGAGAGCGAGTTCCCCTGGAAGTCCCGGGTGGGGACCCCGATCTCGCTGAAGAGCCCCTTGTCGGGCATGAGGGGTGAGATGACCGGGCCCCAGCCCCGCGCCTCGCGGCCCGTGTCCTCCTTGGAGCCGCGCTGACCACGGTCGCTGACGAGAGCGCTCTGGTCCACCACCAAGCCGCAGTCGGCGCAGACGATCTCGCCGCGGATCTCATCCCGAATGAGGTGGGAGGAGCCGCAATTCGGGCAGATGTCGGACGAGGGAGGAGCGGAAACGGCTGCGGGGACGGAAATCGCCGTCCGGCTGGGGCTCCTGGTCGAGGTGGAACGCGCGCGCGAGGCGCCGGAGGTGGGGGTCGATGCCTTCATAGCTTCATCGGGCGCTAATCGCCCGGTCGTATTTATAGTCTTTTCCAGTTTCTGTCAGTTTTGTTGGTTACAGGTGGTACACCATGCGCTGGCGTAGCATGG
>JASHTC010000102.1 GCA_030040755.1 Thermoplasmata archaeon
CCCCGCTCCGCATCGGCTCGGTGCTCGGAGGCAGTCCCGCCGGCCGCCTGACCGACCTCGAGGCGTTTGGGACCGATATCGGGGTCGCCTTCCAGCTGCGGGACGATGTGCTCGGCGCGGGGTTCGACGCCCAGGAGTCCGGGAAGAGCTCGAACGACCTGGTCGAGGGGAAGCGAACCCTCCTCGTGGTCTACGCCTGGCAGCACGGCGAGACGACGGACCGGGCCCGGCTCCAGCAGGTCCTCGGGAACCCGAGCGCCACCCCGGAGGACGTGGAGCGCGCCCGGGAGGTCGTGCGCGCGACCGGGAGCCTCGCGTACTCGGAGGCGCGCATCACGGCCCTGACGGACCGTGCCCTCCGACGGCTCGCGACCAGCCGGACCATCCCCTCGCGAGCGAAGCCGCTCCTGCGCGAGGTGGCGGACCGGCTGGTCCACCGGCGCGCGTAACCGCTCGCCTACTCCGACGGGGCGTCGGCGGGCGCGGTGAGCCCCTGGGCTTGCAGCGCCTGGGTCAGCTCCTGCTGCATCGTCGTGTACCGCTCCTTCAGGTGGTTCTCTTGCCGTTCGACCGCCTTCAGGCGCACCTCGAGGGTCTCCTTCTCCTCGGTGAGCAGCTCCTCGACCTCCTTCTTGCCCTGGGCCTTGACGAGGAGACCGCCGACGGGCCGGTAGACCACCGACTCCTCCGGGATTCCCTTGAGCTCCTCGAGGGTGTGCCCGATCTCGCGGACCTTCAGGTCGATCTGGAGCCGCTGCTGCTGAACCGCCCCGAGCTCCTGCTGCAGGCGCTGGAACTGCTTGAGGTCGTTCTGGATCTTCGCCGGGATCGCCACGAGCCCGCCGACCCCCGGCGGAAGATAACGGCTTCGCCGAGGGCCTAGGCCGGTCCCGCCCGCGCACGCGGCACGGTCGCCAGCGCCAGGTGGACCCAGCCGAGGTGGGTGTTCAGCGCGGCGCGCACGGACCCGGTATCGCGGGCGCGGATCGCGATCTCGACGCACGTCGGATCCCGCCGACGGACCTCGGCGCGGGCCCGGGGTGCCTCCCGGCCCACCTCCGGCCGCAGGGTGCGCTCGAGCCAGCCCGCGAGCTCCTCGCTCGCAGTGCGGACGGAGATCGTCACCGTCCACGCGGGTTCCGCTTCGCTCATCCGGCGAGCGCCCGGTCCAAACGGGCGATGACCCGGTCGGTCTTCTCGGTCGCCGCCCGTACGTAGCTGGCCGGGTCGGTGAGCCGGTCGATCTCAACCGGCTCGAGGTGCTTGCGGACCTCGGGGTCGGCCTTGGCGCGTTCGGCGAGCGCCGGCCCCTCGCCGGGGTGACGCGTCAGCCGCCGGAGGAGCTCGTGGGCCTCCGCCCGCGGGAGGCCCCGCGCCGTCAGCGCGAGCATCAGGCTCTCGGTCATGGACCCGCCGGCCGAGCGGGCGAGCTCCTCGGCCATGCGGTCCGAGTCCACCCGAAGGCCCGAGAACACCTCCGTGAGCTTCGTGAGGATGTCGTCGGTGAGGAGGATCGCGTGGGGCAGCACGACCCGCTCGTTCGCCGAGTTGGCGAGGTCCCGCTCGTGCCACTGGACCATGTTCTCGAGGGGGGGCAGCGCGAACGCTCGGACGAGCCGGGCGAGGCTCGTGACGTTCTCGGAGAGCCTCGGGTTCCGCTTCTGGGCCATCGTCGAGCTGCCGACCTGCCGCGCCTCGTCGAACGGTTCGGCCGCCTCCGCGATCTCCGTCCGCTGGAGGTTCCGGACCTCGGTGGCGAGCCGGTCGGCCGTCCCCGAGACCAGCGCGAGCCAGTTCGTGAACTCGGCGATCCGGTCCCGTCCGACGATCTGCGTCGGGGCCTCGTCGGCGGACAGCCCGAGTCGTCGCATGACCCCGGACTCCACCTCCACCGCCTGGGTTCCGAACCCGGCGCCCGTTCCGACCGCCCCGGCCATCTTTCCCACCGCCAGGCGCGGCAGGATCTGGTCCAGGCGGTCGCGGTGGCGTACGACCTCGGCGGCGGCGACGGCCATCTTGTATCCGAACGAGATCGGGACCCCGTGCTGGCCGTGGGTCCGGCCCACCTCGGGCGTGGCCCGGTGCGTTCGGGCAAGGGCGACCAGGGCGCGGCCCAGTCCGGTGAGGTCCTCGCGTACCACCTCGGCGCTCTCCTTGAGTTCCAACGCCAGCGCCGTGTCGGTGATGTCCGCGCTGGTCGCCCCGTAGTGAACCCAGCGGCCCCCCTCTCCCGAGACTTCCGCGAGCGACCGCACGATGGCCATGACGTCGTGCTGGAGCTCCCGTTCGAGCTCGTCGACCCGCTCCAGCCGGACCTTGCCCCCTTCGACAGCGGCGGCCACGTCTCGGGCGGCCGAGGCCGGGATCATCCCGAGCTCCGCCTCGGCCGCGGCCAGCGCCGCCTCGACCCGCAGGGCCCGGCTCAGCCGGGCATCCCGAGTGAATAGACTCCGAACCTTCGCCCGGCCGTACCGAAAGTCGAGCGGACAGACCAGCGAGCCTTCGTCGCCCGTCACAACCGGGGAGCCGAGGCCGCGAATATAGTCCTTTGCCGCGCGGGAGCGGGCGGGCGGGGCTTATGGGTCGGCCCTGCCTCTCCGGAGCAACCGGTCGACCCCGCTGCCGAATTGGAGCGCTTTCTTCGGCCGCTGCGCGATCTCCTCCGGCAGGCCTCGGCGGGCCGCCCAGGCCCGGAACAGTGCCTTGGGCGGCTCGTTCCCGGACCGGTCGCCGACGGGGATCCGGCACGCCGCGCGGACGAACCCGGCATCCAGGTACGGGGCCCATACGGTCCGTCCGAGGCGCCGCCCGATCTCCCGCTCCCTAGGCCAGGCGACCGCTTCTGAATACGCCAGGTCGGCCTCCGCCCGTCGGGCCGCCTCCTCCGCACCCAGCCGGCGAAAGTGGGCGTAGCCGAAGAACAGCTCGTCCGCCCCTTGTCCGCAGACGAGCGTTCCCCGGGGGGCCCGCTCGACCGCCAGCGCGAACGCCGTCTCGATCGACCGCTCGGTCGGGGTAAGCGGCCCGACCCACCGGAGGAGGTCGCGGGCCCGGCGACGCACCTCCTCGGGCGACGCGGTCGAGGGCGACCAGGGAAGGTCGATCCGCTCGGCGGCCCGCCGGGCGGCCGACAGATCCGGGCTCCCCGGCAACCCAAAGGTCGCCAGCCTCGTCCCGACCCGGTTCCTCAGCTCCCAGGCGAGCAATCCCGAGTCGACGCCTCCGGAGAACAGTACCACCCACGGCGGCGGGCCGGGGGGCCGGGCCAGCGCCGCGTCCACGGCCCGGTCGAGGAGGCCGTACCAACGTTCCCACCCCATGCCCGGGAGGCTCACGACGACGCCCTCGCCGGCGACGTCCCGATGTCCCCATAAGGTGTCGCCGGCGTGCGGGACCGATGGCGGGCGCCCCTCGCGCACCGGAGGACGGCACGGCCCGGGCGCTGTTCGTCGACCGGGACGGCACCCTGAACCCGGACCTCCACTACCTCCGCGAGGCCGACCGGGTGGAGCTGTACCGCGGCGTGGGGGAGGCGCTCTCGCTCGCCCAGGAGCATGGGTACCGGATCATCTGTGTGACCAATCAATCGGGGATCGAGCGGGGGTTCTACACGGCCGCGGACGTCGACGCGATCCACGCGCGCCTGAATACGCGGCTGGCTCCGTTCCGCGCCCACATCGATGCATTCTACTATTGTCCCCACGCGCCCGAGACCCGGTGCGATTGCCGGAAACCCGGGACCCTCCTGTTCGAGCGCGCCGCCCGCGACCATCGCATCGAGTTCGCGACCAGCGCCATCGTGGGGGACCGCGGCCTCGACGTGCAGGCCGGAGACCGACTGGGCTTGCTCACGGCCCTGGTCGTTCCGCCGGGCCACGAGGAGTCGATGCGTGCGGAGGTAGCGCGGGAGGGAATCCGTCCGGCGATCGAAGCGAGCGGGTTTCGCCTCGCCGTCCTCCGGGTCCTCGCCCGGGGGTGAACCCGCCCGGGGAGGTGGTCGGGAAGCGTTAAGCGCCGCATCCGCTCGGGCCCGCGGTCCGCCGTGGTGCTTTCGTTACTTCCGGCGTTCCTCGCCTCGATGGCCACCGTCGCCCTGGCGTTGGCGGCCATCTTCGTACGCGCCCTCACGCCCGTCGCGGGCGCGGTGGCGGCGGCGTTCGGCATCGTGATCGTCGTGACGGCGGGGTACCCGTTCCTCATTCTGCTGATCCTCTTCGTCGTCGCGAGCGTGCTGGTCACCCGCTACCGGATCGACGACAAGCGGCGCAAGCACCTCCAGGAGGGAGCCGCCGGGGAGCGGGGAGTGTCGAACGTCCTCGCCCACATCCTCGTCCCGACGGGGCTCGCGGTGGCGATCTTCGCCTCCCCCTCGTTCTTCGGGGTCGGCGCGGTGCTCTACTCCAGCGCGCTGGCCTTCGGCGCGTCGGACACCTTCGCCAGCGAGCTCGGGGTCCTCGCGGGGAAGGCGCGGAGCATCCTGACCCTGCGACCGGTCGCGCCGGGGACGAACGGCGGCGTTTCTCTCGCCGGCCACGTCTGGGGATTCTTCGGCGCCCTGACCACCGGGGTCATCAGCGCCGCCCTGTTCTGGGCGTTCGGCACGTCGACCGTCGCCCCGCTCGTGCTCGCCGGGGTCGCGACCACCGCCGGATTCCTCGCCTGCCAGGTCGACTCGGTCCTCGGGGAGACGCTCGAGAACCGGGGGTACCTCACCAAGGGAGCGACGAACCTGCTGGCGATGCTGGCCGCCGTCGCCCTCGCCTCGGGCCTGCTCGTGCTCGGCGGGTGGTTCCGGTGAGCCCGGTCCGCCCCCCGCGCGGTCGCCTGGTCCTCCTCTCCGGGGGAATGGACTCCGGGACGTGCCTGGCCTGGGCGTCGAGCCGGGACCGCCCGGTCCACGCGCTCACGGTCCTCTACGGCCAGCGCCACGCCCGGGAGGTCCGCTCGGCGCGCGCGCTGGCCCGACGGTACCGAGTCGTGCGGCACGTCGTCCTTCGCCTTCCGCTGGCCGGCCTGCTCCCCTCGTCGTTGACCGACCGGCGCCGCGCGCTTCCCTCCCGAGCGGCGGGGCGCGGCCGGATCCCGTCCACCTACGTCCCGGCGCGGAACACCATCCTGCTGTCGGTCGCGCTCGCCTACGCCGAGACCCATCGTCTGGACTCGGTCGTGATCGGGGCCAATGCGATCGACTACTCGGGATACCCGGACTGCCGGCCGGCGTTCCTCCGAGCGTTCGAGCGGCTCGCACGGGTCGCGACCAAGGCGGGCGTGGCGGGGAGGAGGCGCCTGCGCGTCGAGGCCCCCCTGCTGCATAAGTCGAAGGCCGACATCGTACGGTGGGGAGAACGGCTGGGGGTTCCCTGGCGCCTGACCTGGAGCTGCTATGCCGGGGGACGCATCCCCTGCGGACGCTGCGACTCCTGTCGACTCCGCGCCCGCGGGTTCCGCGAGGCGGGGGTCCGCGACCCCCTCGTCCCGACCCCTTAGGCCGCCGCCGACACCGCCGGCGGCACGGGGGTGACCGGGGAGGTGCAGAACGAGCACCGGCGGGCGGCCAGCGGGATCTGCGAGAGGCACTCCGGGCACGCTCGGGTCGTGGGGGGCGCCGCCGCCTTCTTGGCGGCCTGCCGGTCCGACCACCGCTGGTAGGGCAGCGCGATCACGAAGAAGACGACCAGCGCGATCGTGAGGAACGAGATCAGGGAGTTCAGGAACGCCCCTTGCATGATGGTGCTCCCGTTGAAGGTGAACACCCACGTGGAGAAGTTGAACTTCCCGGCCATCCCGATCAGCGGCGTAAAGATGTCCGTGACCAGCGCGGTCACGACCGCCGAGAACGCAACGCCCATGACGAAGGCGACGGCCAGCTGGATGAGATTCCCCTTGCTGATGAACGTGACAAAGTCGGCCCGGATGGATGCCATCTGTTACCTCGGGCCGGCGGGAGGGACAGGGGCTATTTGGACGTTCCGTGCGCCCCGGGTCACATCGTCTCGAGCCGCGTGACCCCCAAGAGGTCCAACGCGTTGCCGAGGGTCTGGCGCACGGCGGCCACGAGCGCGACGCGGCTCGCCTTCTCGTCGCCGGAGCGCAGGACCGGGACCGCATGGTAGAACCGGTTGAACCGCTCGGCCAGGTCGTGAGCGTAGCCGGCGATGGAATGGACGTGCGCGCGGTGGGCGGACTGCTCGACGACCCGCGGGAACCGCGCGATGAGCCGGATGAGCGCGGCCTCGTCCGGGGCGACGAGCCGGTCCGCCTCGAACGCATACGGGGGGCTCCCGGCCTCGGGCTTGCGCAGGACGCTAGAGGCCCGGGCGTACGAGTACTGGCAGAACGGACCGCTCCTCCCCTCGAACGAGAGGGCGTCCTCCCAATGGAAGACGACCGGCTTCTCCGGAGCGACCCGGAGGATGTGATAGCGGACCGCACCGGTCGCGACCGCCTCCGCGATGTGCTCGACCTCCTCGGCGGAGAGTCCCTCCCGCCGGGCGAGAACCTCCTGGCGGGCCCGCTCCACCGCCTCCGCCAGGAGCTGGTCGAGCCAGATGGCCGAGCCCTTGCGGGTCGACATGCGTCCCCCGTCCGGCACCGTGATATCCTGGTAGATCACGAACTCCGGTCGGCGGGCCTCTCCGAGCTCGGCGAGGAGCGCGTTGAGCGTCCGCGCGTGGAGCTGGTGGTCCTGCCCGAGGACGTCGATCACCCATCCGAAGCGCGCAAACTTCGCCAGATGGTAGGCGACGTCCCGGGAGACGTAGAGGCTGGTGCCGTTCCCTCGCTGGAACACGACGTGGGTCTGCTCCTTCGGAAGGCCGTACGTCGTGGTGTCGATCGCCCAGGCGCCGTTCTCCTCCATGCGGGCGTGCGGCGCATGCTGCAGGCGCCCGAGGACCTGGTCGACCGCGCCGCTACGGACGAAGTCGGACTCCCAGACGAACTCGTCGAACGAGACCCCCAAACGGGCGAGCGAGCGGACCATCCCGGACAGGATCTCCTCGGCCAGCGCCCGGTGCTCCGGCGGGGCTTTCCCCGTCTCGAGGCGGTGGACGAGGTCGGCGACCTCCTGCGCCTCGATGGGGTGGGTCTTCAGGTAGGCACTGACCGCGGGATACGGCCGCCCCCGGTAATGGTCGGGTTTCTCGTCGGGCGAGGCACCCTCCATGGTCGCCCGGATCTCGTCCGGCCACTGCTCGAGCGGCTTCGTCCAGATCCAGGTGATCATCGCCGTCTGCCGGCCCAGGTCGTCGACGTAGTAGTGGGTCGTCAGCGGGGTGCCGGCCGCGCGCAGCGCCCGCGCCAGGGTGTCGCCGATGAGCGCGTTGCGGACCCGACCGACGTGGAACGGTCCGGTCGGGTTCGCGCTCGTATGCTCGACGCACGCGCTCTCCGGGGTCGGCGCTCGATGCCCGTAACTCGGGCCGAGGGTGAAGACCGCCCGCAACGTCCGCTCGGTGAGCCGAACGGAGTCCGCGCCGAAGTTGAGGTAGGCGCCCCGGGCCGAGACGGACTCCACGTTGCCGCGGGGGCGGATGGCGGCCAGCACGGCGTCGGCGAACTCCGAAGGAGGGACCTTTGCCGCGGCGGCGAGCCGGTGCACGGGGAGGGCAGCGTCGCCCTGGGGCCCGCCCTCGAGGTCCAGCAACGAGCGGATCACCTCGGGGTCCGCCGGCTCCCCCATCGCGGTCAGTGCGGCGACGACCTGAGCGAGCAGGTCCGTCTCGAAGGGTCGCCAGGGGTCCGGGTCGGGAGGTTCGGTGCCTGCTGCCACTAGTGAGCCCGTCCGGATACCGCTTTACGGGGCCGCTCGTCTTAACAGTTCTCATGACGGCCCTGCTGCTCGTGCGGTACGGGGAGCTGGCCCTCAAGTCCGCCCCCGTCCGTCGGGAGTTCGAGGGGGCTCTCCGGCGCAACCTGCTCGACCAGCTGGCCGGTGCCGGCCTCGAGAGCCGGGTCCGGGCGGACCACGGACACCTGTATGTCGAGGTGGACGCGGCGGACCCGGCGCTGCGGCTGGTGGCTCGAGTCTTCGGCGTTACGTCGGTGAGCGTGGCCCACGAGCTCCCGACCGACCGCGCCGCGATCACGGCGCGGCTCCTTGAACTCGCCGAGCCGCGGCTGCCCCCGGGCGCGAGCTTCGCCGTACGGGCCCGTCGGACCGGCCAGCACCCGTTCACCAGCCAGGAGCTGGCGCGGGACCTCGGAGGGGACCTCCTCGACCGGTTCCCCGACCGCCACCTCCGGGTCGACCTCGAGCGGCCGGAGGTCGAGCTGTTCGTGGAGGTCCGGGGTCCCCGCACCTACCTGTACTTCGACCGGGTCTCGGGACCGGGAGGACTTCCGCTCGGGGTCGCCGGCCGCCTGGTCGCCCTCGTGGACGGACCCCGGGGGGCCCTCGGCGCCTGGCTGATGATGAAGCGTGGGTGCCGGGTCGGGCTGGTCGTCGTCCCGAGCGGCGAACGGTTCGCCCATGAGGTACTGGCCCGCTACGACCCTCGGATCCGGCTGGCCCCGGCCCCGGCGACCCCCGACGCGTGGCCGAGCGCCCTCGCGGCGCTGGCGGACGACCTCCAGGCCGACGGGGTCGTGCTTCCGCTCCGGGTCGAGGAGTACGCGGGAGTCCTCGGGACGTGGGGCGACCGCGTCATCTTCTCGCCGACCGTGGGGCTCACCGAGCCCGAGGTGGAGGAGCGATGGCAGCACGTCGCGGAACGGGCCTCGTGAACCAGCGCACCCTCGCGGTCGACCCGGACCCCGCGCCGACGGAGGCGACCGCGCCCCGCCCGGCGCAACCGCCCGCACCGCCACCCCCTGCCGACGAGCCGGCGCGCAGCTACGCGCCGGTGGTCTCCTCCAGCGACGACCTGTGGGAGCGGAGGGCGCGGTGGCAGCGGACGCGAGAGCGGGTCGAGGCGGCGTGGGTTCGGACGACGCCGGAGGCAGCGAAGGAGTGAGCCGCCCGTGCCGAGGCCCCGACGGTCCCCGCGGCGCGTCCCCGGTAGGGTTAAGAAGAGCGCCCGGGTGGCCGCGACGCTGGGGTGGGGTATTCCGCTGTACAAGGTCCGCGGCTCCTTCTACGCCCGT
>JASHTC010000103.1 GCA_030040755.1 Thermoplasmata archaeon
GCCGCGCGGCGGCCCTCGGGATCTCGTGGCGGACGCTCGCGCGCCGCGAGGAGGCCGGCTTCCTCCGCGACATGGACATGCTCGGGGTCCTGCGCCCGACCCATCGGCCGCGGGCGAGCGACTTCATCCCCCGGATGATCCGGGTCGCCTCCCGGCTCGCGAACTCGGGGTGCATCGAGCGGCACGGGGACGCGTACTACTACTATCCGCCGGACCGTCCCCAGCAGCAGAACTTTCCCGTGAGCACCGAGCTCGCGGAGCACGCGGTCCCCGAACCCGGTCACCCCTTCCCGTCCGACGAGTCGGTCGCCGGAGCCTTCATGGTCTGGCAGCGCCAGGACCCGCCCCTCCCGTCGTGGCCCGGCCCCTGGGGTCGCGGGATGCCCGGTTGGCACCTCGAGTGCTACGCGATGGCCGAACGCTACCTCGGACTCCCGGTCGACCTGCACGGCGGCGGGCTCGATCTCATCTATCCCCACCACCACGCCGAGAATGAGATCGCCTTCGCGTTGAACGGGACCGCGTTCTCCCGGGTCTTCCTCCACACCGCGTTCGTGATGCAGAACGGCGCGAAGATGTCGAAGTCGGTCGGCAACCTGGTCCTTCTACGGGAGGCCCTGACCGAGGGGGGGCCCGGCGGGCTGCGGTGGTACGTGCTGGGTCCCCCGTACGCCCAGCGGCTCACGTGGAACCCGGCGGAGTTCGGCCGCGCGATCCAGGAGCATCGACGCGTCGCCCGCACGTTCGGCGACTGGCTCAACGGCGGTGGATCCGGTCGCTTCGGCGCAAAGGCCGCCCGCGGACTGGCCGAGGGAGTTCGCTCCGATCTCGCCACGAATCTGGGCACGGACCGGGCGATCGCGCGCCTCCGGGCCTTCGCCGACCGGCTCGAGCGGGACCCCTCGGGACGCGTACCGCGCGGAGAGCGGACCGCCGCGCGCGCGGCCCTGGCGACGATCGAGGCCCGGCTCGGGATCCCGCTCGGCTAGCTCGCGGGTCGCTCGACGATCAGGCTGAGGCCGTTCCCGCCGCCCATGCAAAGCGTTGCGAGACCGCGGTGCCCGTTCGAGCGCACGAGTTCGTGCACGAGGGTCACCACGATCCGGGCCCCGCTCGCCCCGATCGGGTGGCCGAGCGCGATCGCCCCGCCGTGTACGTTGAACCGCTCGTCAGCGAAACCGAAGGTCCGCTGGACCGCGAGGGAGGCGGAGGCATACGCCTCGTTGTGCTCGACCCGGTCAAAGTCCGAGGGGCGAAGACCGGTTCGCTCGAGTTGGCCGCGGATCGCGGGGATGGGCCCTTCCATCACATCCCTCGGGTGAACGCCGCTCTCCCCAATCGAGTGGACCCAGCCGAGGGGGTGGGCGCCGCGTCGTGCGACCTCCGCCGCGCTCGCGAGTACCAGCGCGGCGGCGCCGTCCGACAGCTTGGAGGAGTTGCCGGCGGTCAGGACCCCGTCCGGAGCGAAGGCGGGCGGCAGGCGGCCGAGCCGTTCGAGCGTGGTGTCGGCCCGCGGGCACTCGTCGTTCGCCAGCGCGCCCCGGCCCCCGGTCCATTCGGCCGGCACCGGGACGGTTTCGCTCCCGAACACCCCCTCCCGGACGGCCTGCGAGGCCCTCAGATGGCTGCGGAGCCCGAAGGCGTCGACCTCGGCGCGGCTCAGATGGAACTTGCGCGCGACGCGCTCGCCGGTCAAGCCCATGATCTCGTGCTCGTCGTACGCATCGAGGAGCGAGTCCCGCTGCATCCCGTCATCCAGCGTGAACGGCCCGGGGAGGTGCTCCCAGCGCATGGACGCCGGCAGGAGGTAGGGCGCCATCGACATCGACTCCATCGCCCCCACGAGCACCCGCTCGTGGAGCCCCGCCTTGACCATCGCATACCCGAGATGGAGCGCTTTCATCCCCGAGCCGCAGACCATGTTGACGGTCGCGGCGCCGACGGAATCGGGAACCCCCGCTCCGCGGAGGACTTGGCGGGCGGGGTTCTGGCCTGCCCCGCCCTGGATCGCCATCCCGAAGAGGACCTCCTCGACCTCGGAGGCGGCCACCCCCGCCCGCTCGAGCGCCGCCGTCGCGGCGAGCGAACCGAGGCGCACCGCCGGGACCGACCGGAGGGTGCCGCCGTACTTCCCGATCGGCGTACGCGCAGCCGAAAGGATCGCGACCGCGTGCTCGGGGGCTGCCACCATCGCCCGTCCACCGGGCCCGCGATTATGAAGCCTGCGGGCTCGGCTAGTCCTCTTCGACCCGGGGGGCGAGGAGGTAGCGTCCCTCGCCCCGGCCCGCCCCCATCGAGAACTCGATCTTGAGGGGGTACTCGTTGCCGACGTGAAGGGTCGCCTCCTCGGCGGTGATCGCCTTCACCATCGCGGAGAAGAAATCGAGCGGGTACATGCTCTTCACCGCCTCCTTCACGTCGAGCTTGGTGAGCGCGTCCTTGGGGAGGCGGAGGTCGAGGCGGTCCGTATCCCCCTCCGAATGCATCGTGAAGGCCTCGGGGTCGAGGCTGAGGGTCACGTGGTCGGTGAAGCTCTCGCTCCCGCGGATCCCCTGACGAAGGTCCTCCATCTTGACCGTCACGCTCGCAGGGGGAGTGACGTTCGGCACCTTCGGGTCGGTGATCCCGGCGGGGTCGACGACCGCCATCTGACGGGTCAGCCGGCCGACGCTCGCGACGAGGCGCTTGCCGTCGTACTGCAGCTCGAGGACATCGCCGGGCTTCGAGAGCCGGAGCACCTCCTTCAGTTTGTCGATGTCGACCCCCAGTTCGGTGGTCTCACCGGTGAACTCCTCGAAGATCGCCTTGTGTAGCTTGAGGACCAGCATCGCGACGTGGGAGGGGTCGACGGCCTTCGCCTCGAGGCCATCCTTCGAGATGGAGAGCTTGACCTCCGTGACCAAGGTGGAGACGACCTCGACGACCTCGCGGAGGTTTTCCATCTTGATGCGGACCTTAAACATCTGAAGCCTCGGCGTCGCACATCGGTCCCCTCTAAAAAGGTTGCTTTGGGCGGCGGTGGGAGGCGGGGCGCCGCAACCCGTTTGGTCCCCCAACCGCTGCCGCGGCCGTGACCGAGCTCGCCTACCTTTCCGACCTTCCCGCCGCCTACGTGCGTCGTTTTCCCGCGCGGGTGGTGGCGCTGCCCCCGGGGGGCGTGGTGCTCGACCGGACCTACTTCTATCCGGGGGGCGGAGGCCAGCCGCCCGACCGCGGCCGGATCCGGTCCGGCCCGGCCGAATGGGAGGTCGTGGACACCGGACGCACGGGTCCGACGGTGATCCACCGCCTGCGGCGGCGCGGACCGCCGGCGGCCCCCCTCACGGTCGGGACCGAGGTCGAGGGCGAGCTCGACTGGACCCGACGGTACCGTCACATGCGGCTGCACACCGGCCAGCACCTGCTCAGCGCCCGGGTGTTCGCCCGGACCGGTCTGCGCACGGCGAAGGCGACCCTCTCCGGCGTCGGGGCGTCGCTCGACCTGGAGGGAGAACTCTCCGCCGGCGTGCTCGCCGACCTGGAGAGGGACCTCGAGGCGGCGCTCGAGCACCCTCGCTCGGTGACGATCCGTCACGTGCCGCGCGCCGTATGGAACGCGACCGCGTTCGCTCCCCGGTCCGGGCTCGTTCCCCTGGCCCCGCAGGTCGACCCGGTTCGGGTGGTGGAGATCGAGACGGAGGACGCCTGTCCGTGCGGCGGCACCCATCTCCGGTCGACCGGGGAGATCGGGCAGCTGCTCCTCGCGCGGCCCGTCTCTCAGGGGGGAGGTGGGTCCCGGCTCGCCTTCACGCTGGCGGAGCCCGACCTGCCCACTCCCCCCGCGTGACGCCGTAGACGTGGGTGTCGTGCCACCGGGCATGGTGGTAGAGGGCCCCGCGCAGCGTGCCCTCGCGTCGAAAACCGAGCCCTTCGGCGACCCGGCACGACGGTACGTTCTCCACGTCGCACGAGATCCCGACCCGTTCGACCGCGGTGGTCCGGAACACATGGTCGACCAGCAGGCCCACCGCCTCCCGGCCGTATCCGTGCCCCCGGGCTTGGCGGTCTCCGATCAGATACCAGAGCTCGATCGACTCGAGTACCGGGTGGGACACGAAGTGGCCCACCGCGCCCACCGCCCCGGACGATTCCACGCGCTCGACCGCGAACCGCGGGGCGAGGGAGGACGGGTCGGAGGGGGCCTCCCGGACGGAGCGGGCGAACCCCTGGAAGGTATCGGTGATGTACCGGTCGAACGGGGAGGCGGCCTCGGGGTCGCTGTACCACTCGAAGATACGGCGAAGGTCGGCCGGCGTCAAGCTCCGGAGCCGGACAGTCGGTCCCTGGAGCGGGCCCATCTCGGCCTACCCGGGTCCGGTGGACGGTCGAGTCCCCGGGGCCGAGCTAGGCTCCGGGGGGGAGGGAGTGGGCACGACGACCGGACCGCTCGGCTCCTGGCCATCGGCGTGCTGGACCTCGATCGCCGCCCGGTGGCCGGCCGCGGTGAGCGAGAGGACGTGCTTCGGCTCGGAGTAGCCGACCACGTACTGGGTCCTCCGGTAGACGAGATGGGACATCTCGAGGAGACGCATCGCGTTCTTCAGGACCGCCGGGTCCTCCCCCGCGAACTTTCGCATGATCCCGAACTCGGTGGTCCACTGGTCCGCCTCGAAGCGAACCTGGTTCCCCCGGTGCTCGAGGAGGTGGACGAGAAGTTGGCGCTCGATGCGACCCAACTCCTCCCGTGACACGGTTCCCTCCATCCTCCGGGAGTTTTAGGTGATGGTCGTGATCTCGTAGCTGACGTCCAGCCCTTTGAGCCGTTCGTGCATGGTGGTGACGAGCTGGATGACCTCCGCCATCGCCGCCTTGTCCTTCCATCGGTAGACGAAGTCGTGCATGCCCATCGACTCCTCGAACCCCACGTCGCGCATGACGGCGATGACCTTGGTGGGGTCGGCGCCCTCGGAGTGGAAGGTCATCCGTACGTAGGTTCGCATCCAGGCACCGCCGGCGAAGGGGGGTAAGGGTCGTTTAGGCGGCCTTCGCCTTATATATGCTTCCCTGACTCCGTGCGCGCGCGCATGTCGACCCGTTCCTCGCCGGCACCGGTGGTCGTCACCGGCGGAGCGGGTTCGATCGGCTCGGCGGTCGTCGCCGCGCTCCTGGCGCGGGGGCATGAGGTCCGCGTCATCGACAATCTCTCGGGCGGACGACGCGAACACCTCCCCCCGGTGCCGCGGGTCGTCTTCCTCGAAGCGGACCTGCGGGGGCCGACCGGCTACGACGAGCCGTTCCGTGGTGCGACCGAGGTCTGGCACCTCGCGGCCAACCCCGACATCCGGCTCGGGACCGCCGAGCCACGCATCGACCTCGAGAACGGTACGTTGGCCACGTTCCACGTCCTGGAGGCGGCGCGCCGCCACGACGTCCGCTCGGTGGTCTACTCCTCGTCGAGCGTCGTCTACGGCGCTCCGAAGGTCTTCCCGACCCCGGAAGAGTACGGCCCCCTCCTCCCCGAGTCGATGTACGCGGCCGGCAAGCTCGCGGCCGAGGGGCTGGTCTCGGGGTACGCCCACTCCTACGGCTTGCGGACCCACATCTACCGGTTCGCAAACATCATCGGTCCTGCGATGACCCACGGGATCCTGCCCGACTTCTTCGCAAAGCTCGCGCGCGACCCGACCCGTCTCGAAGTGCTCGGGGACGGGAACC
>JASHTC010000011.1 GCA_030040755.1 Thermoplasmata archaeon
GACCGGGCCGGCCCGGGGGACGTCATCGTCATCGACGCCGGCGGGGGGACGACGGCGATCTGGGGGGAGCTGGCGAGCTGGTCCGCCCACGGCCGCCAGGTCGCGGGCGTGGTCATCGACGGGGCGATCCGCGACCTCGACACGATCCTCGCGATGGGGTTCCCGGCGTTCAGCCGGTTCGTCAGCTCGAACGCGGGCGAGCCGAAAGGACACGGCGAGATCGGGGTGGAGGTGACCGTGGGGGGCCAGACGGTGCGCCCGGGCGACTGGGTCATCGGCGACCTAAGCGGCCTCGTGGTCGTCCCCCGAGAGCGGGCGCAGGAGATCGCCAACCGCTCCCTGGACGTGCTCGAGCACGAGAATCGGGTGCGCGAGGAGATCCAGCGGGGCTCCACCCTCGCGACGGTCCAGAAGCTCGAGCGGTGGGAGCGCGTCGGCTAGCCGGCCGCCCGGCCCGCGAGCGGAACCTCGTCGGCGAGCGCGGCGCGCACCGCGGCTCGCGCCCGAGCCGAGCTCCGCTCCGCGGCGAGGGCCAGGAGCTGGTGCCGGTTGGGGCCCGCCCACCCTTCGGTCCACGGGTCGGGGTAGCGGACCTCCCACAGCACCAGCCCCTCCGGTTCGGCCATCGGGGGAGTCAGACGCTCCGTTCCCTCCAGGGCTCGACGGAGGCGGGGCAGGGGGAGGTGCCCGTCGGCGACCGCCCGGCAGGCCCCGACGACCTTCCGGACCATCCCCCAGACGAACGACGGCGCCACGACCTCCACCTCCCACCCGCCGGCGTTCGCCCGGACCGACGTATGGTCGATGGTCCGCCATACGGGCGCGGCGCGCGGCAGCCCCCGCCCGAACGAGCGCACGTCCACGCGCCCGGGGAAGGCCGCGAGGGCCTCCTGGTACGACCGGAGGTCTCGCCCGGCGGGGTCCTCGAAGTATCGGTACGTCCGCCCGAGCGCCGCGCGGATGCGGGCGCCCTCGGCCATCGGGGCCGCGGCGGTGAAATAGATATCCGGAGCGATCCCGTTGAGGACGCGCAGGAGCGGGCGGGCCTCGAGCCGGGTCGAGATCGCCAGGGCGTTCGCCCGGGCGCCCACCCCCCGGTCGGTCCGGCTCGCGACCTCCAGGTGGCGGGCACCCCGGGCGACGATCCCCGCGCCCCGAAGCGCTCGGAGGAGCTCCCCCTCGACGGTCCGGTGGCCGGGCTGCCGGGCCCACCCGTAGAAGGCGGGGCCGTCGTAGCCGAATCGCACCCGCCAGCGCACGTCCGGGCCGCACTCGACGGGTCGCTAAGAGGTCGGTGCTGGAAACCCGAGAATGCCTTGCGATGGGGTCGCATATAACGAACTATTGGGTCATATACAGTCTAAATTGGTTTTCTATATATTCGGTTGTGCAGAGTCCCCGCCAACGGAACCATGAGCGGCACGACAACGAGCGGAACACCAGGAACGTCAGGAAGCTCCAGCGGAGGGTCTTCGGGAGACAATCTCAGCGGGACCGGTCGGTCGAAGCGGTCGACGGTGGGGGTGGGGGTGGCCATCGCGATCGCGGTGGTCTTGCTCATCATCGGCGTCGCGGGCGGGTACTTCCTCGGCCAAGCGACCAAGTCGAGCAGCACCACCTCGACGTCCTGCACGGCGACGCAGATCACCGAGACGGGCTCGAGCCTCCTGTATCCCCTGATGGAGATCTGGGGCCCGAACTACACGAAGGCCAACCCGTGCGTGGTCTTGGCCCCGGCCTCGACGGGTAGTGGAGCGGGTCAGGCCGGAGCGGAGACGGGCACGGTCAACATCGGCGGGTCGGACGGCTACCTCAAGAACGCGAGCGCGACCAACCTCATCAACGTCCCCGCCGCGATCTCGGCCCAGCTCATCTGGTACAACCTCCCCGGTGTCAGCGGCCACCTCAACCTGAACGGCACCGTCCTCGGCATGATCTACGCGGGCAACATCACGACCTGGAACAACCCCCTCATCCTCGCGGCCCAGCCCTCGTCGGTCCAGAGCCAGCTGAACGCGCTCTCGTCCAGCGAGAACACCATCACCACGATCATCCGGGCGGACTCGAGCGGGGACACGTTCCTGTTCACGTCGCTCTGCTACATGTCGGACAAGACGTGGCCGTTCGGCGCGCCCGCGAACGCGGGGCTCTCGGGGGACAAAATCACCGGAGTCATCCCCGAAACCGGCAACTCGGGCATGGTCACGGGCGTCACGGGCCAGGTCGGCTCGATCGCCTACATCGGGATCAGCTACGAGAACCAGGTCCTGGCGAAGGGCGTGGCGGGGGTCAACTACGCGGCGGTCGGGGACGACAACGCCCTCTCCGCCTCGGGCGGCACCGACGCGGCCAACTACATCCTGCCGAGCGCGGCCAACATCTCGCAGGACGCGAACCTGGGTCTCACCCACCTGCAGTACTCGACCTACCAGCTCGCGGTCAGCCTGATCCTGGGCGGCAGCCCCGCGGGAGCGATCAACCTGACGCTGGGCGGCGGCGGGACGGCCCCCACGGTCTCCAGCCCGACCCCGTACCCGATCTGCAACCTCGAGTACACGCTGATCAAGACGTCCCCGACGGGAACCACCGTGACCGCTGCGGCGCTCGCGGATACCGTGCTGTTCCTGCAGTGGGCGATCACCTACGGGAACTACGCCAGCGGCTCGCCCTCCGGGACCCCCTCGGCGTACATCAACGCGGTACTCTTCGTCCCGTTGACCCCGACCGTCCTCGGCTACGACGAGCAGGAGCTCGCGTCGGTCTCGACCTAAGGTGCATCCGGTCGCCGAGGTAGTGTTGGACGCATCGGCCCCCCCATCCGAGCCCGGGGGCCGACAACCCCTTCCCAGCCCTTCTTCTCCCCGCAACGGCGGGAGCCCGTCGGCCCCCGGGTCCCTCCTGGCGTGGCTCCGGTATACCGCGCTCGTCCCCGCCCTCATCCCGGCCGGGATCATCGTCGCGATCGTCTGGACCATCACCTACGCCAGCCGCCTCACCTCCCTGCCGGGATTCTTCAGCTTCAACTGGGCTCCGACGAGCAGCTGGGGGATCGGCGTCTTCGTGGTCGGCTCGTTCATGACGGCGGTCCCCGCCCTCTTCTTCTCGATGTTGGTCGGGCTCGGCCTCGCCGTCGCCTCCACGACGTACCTTCCCCGGCTCGCGGCGAGCCTGCTGGACCCGTTCGTCGACCTGCTCGCCGGGATCCCGAGCGTCATCTATGGGATCTGGGGGTACGTCGTCATCGGCCCCTACTTCGGGCTCACGCTGAACCCGTGGCTCTCGGCCCACCTCCAGTTCCTCCCCTGGTTCCACGCGACGAAGGCCGCGCCCATCAACACCCTCGGACTTGGCCTTCCCCTCGCGATCTTCGTCCTCACCCTGATGGCCCTCCCCATCACGACCCTGCTCATCCGGGACTCGCTGCGGGCGGTCCCGCGGGAGCTGTGGGAGAGCGGCCTCGCCCTCGGGGCCACGCGGTGGGAGGTGCTGCGACGGGTCGCCTTCCCGTACTCCCGGCGAGGGATCATGAGCGCGGCCTTCCTCGGGTTCGGCCGCGCCTTCGGCGAGACGGTCGCGGTGGCGATGCTGATCGGCTCGACTGCGCAGATCCCGCCGAGCTTCTACGGCACGGGCTACACGATGGCCGCGGCGATGTTCGAGCTCATCGACTCGGCGTACACGAGCGCGCAGTGGCTGTCGGTCCTCACCGAGATGGCCATCGTGCTGCTCGCGATCAGCCTCCTCGTGAACGTCGCCGGGCGCCGACTGGTCATCAGCCTGTCGACGACCGAAGTGGCGGGGGTGTGAGGTCCGATGGCGGCGGCCGGCGCCTTGGTCGCGGAACTGCCCCCCGCGGACGTGCTGATCGACCGGTCCGCCCGCACCCGCTTCCGTCTCGGGTTCGACCGGGCGATGAGCTGGCTCACCCCGCTCCTGTTCCTCGTGGCCATCGTCCCGATCCTGGACATGGTCTACTACATCTCGCGCAAGGTGGTGCCCACGCTCACCTGGAACATCATCACGAGCACCAACCCGTACCAGACGGACGCGCTCGGCGTCCCGCTCCAGACCACCTTCTACCTCATCGGGCTCTCGACGGCGCTGGCGGTCGCGTTCGGCCTCCTGGGAGGGATCGCGACGGCGGAACTGCTGCCCGAACGGTGGGCGAACGTCGCCCGGACCTCCGCGAACCTCCTGGTCGGCACGCCGTCCATCATCATCGGCTACCTCGGGTACCTCGCCTTCGTCCTCTACTTCGGCTGGGGGCTGGTCTTCCTCTCCGGGGCCGTCACGCTCTCGTTCTTCATGACCCCCTACGTGTTCCGAACGGCCGACCTTGCGTTCTCCTCCATCCCGAGGCACATCCGCGAGGCGGCGTTGGGGAACGGGGCGGCCCCCTCGCAGTACATCCTGCGCGTGGGGCTCCCCATCGCCTTCCCCCAGATCCTCACCGGGGTGTTCCTCGCGATGGCGATCGGGATCGGGGAGACCGCCCCCCTGGTCATCACGATGGAGCCCGGGGTCCTGGTGCCGAGCAACGTCTTCTCCCCCGCCATCGTCCTGACGGAGGTGATCTGGGAGAACTTCACGTCCGGGGAGCCCCTGCTCGTGCTCAAGGCCTTCCAGGCGGCGTTCCTGCTCCTCGTGATCGTCCTGGCCCTGAACGTTATCGTCCGCGTGATATCCGCCCGCTACCAGAAGCGCCTGGAGGGATTGTACCAGTGAGCGGCGAGGGGCCGGTGGGGAACGGGCCGATCCTCAGCGTCGACCATCTGACGGTCACGGCGAAGGGGAAGACCCTGCTCGACGACATCTCGCTCGACTTCGCCTCCAACAGCCTCACGGCGGTCGTCGGGCCGTCCGGCTGCGGGAAGACCACGCTCGTCCGCTCCCTCAACCGGATGACCGAGCTGACCCCGGGCCTCCGCGTGAAGGGAGCGGTCAACTACCTCGGCCAGAACATCTACGACCGGAGCGTGAATCCAGTGCTGGTCCGTCGACGGATCGGCATGGTGTTCCAGCGGCCGACCGTATTTCCGAACTCGATCTACGAGAACGCCGCCTTCGGCCTCCGCCTGGTCCACGAGGAGGAGGGGAAGATCGACATCGCCGTACGGCACGCGCTCACCCGCGCGGGCCTGTGGGACGAGGTGAAGGACGACCTCGAACGCCCGGCCCTTTCGTTGTCGGGGGGTCAGCAGCAGCGCCTCTGCATCGCGCGCGCGCTGGCGGTGCGCCCCCGCGTGCTGCTGCTGGACGAGCCGACCTCCGCGCTCGACCCGGGCTCGACCCAGCGGCTCGAGGAGACCATGGAACACTTGAAGGAGGAGATGGTGCTGGTCCTGGTGACGCACAACGTCGGGCAGGCGGCCCGAGTGTCGGATCGGGTAGCGTTCCTGCACACCGGCCACCTGGTGGAGATGGGGGAGACCGAGGAGATCCTCGAACGACCGAAGGACCCCCTCACGCAGCAGTTCATCACGGGGCGGTTTCCATGATGCAAGGGGACGGCGGGAGCGTGGTCGGAGCCGCGGAGAAGGACCGAGCGATCGTCCGGCTGAAGACGCACGTGGCGGAGATGACCGCCCTCGCGCTCATCATGGTGCGCGACGGGTCGATCGCGATGCTCGAGTCGGACGTGAACCGGATGCAGTCGGTGATCGGCCACGACGCCGAGCTCGACCGCTTCGACGTCGAGATCGAGACGGAGACGATGCGCCTCATCGCCAAGCTCCAGCCGGAGGGAAGGGACCTGCGCACGCTCGGCGCCATCCTCAAGATCGCGAACTGCGTCGACCGGGTCGGCCGGCTCGGCTACGACCTCGCGAAGAACCTCCGCGAGAGCCCGGCGATCCCCGACCCGAAGCCGGTGGAGCTGTTGCGGGAGATGGACGTTCGGACCCGGGCGATGGTCGAACAGG
This sequence comes from Thermoplasmata archaeon, assembly GCA_030040755.1. Classification (GTDB taxonomy): domain Archaea; phylum Thermoplasmatota; class Thermoplasmata; order Lutacidiplasmatales; family UBA184; genus Lutacidiplasma. Next base: position 5,922 of record JASHTC010000011.1, read on the forward strand.
CGGTCGACGCGTTCGACAAGAACGACGTGGAGCGGGAGAAGGAGATCTTCGGGATGGACGACGACGTCGACGACCTCCACCGCCAGCTCCAGAGCACCGTCATCGAGCTGCTGCGGGCGGGGGGAAGCTCGACCGAACGGCTCGCGCTCGCCCTGCTCGCGGGGCGGCACCTCGAGCGGGTCGGGGACAATGCGTGCAAGATCGCGGAGAAGGCGATCTACGCCATCACGGGAGCCCGGCGTCCGGAGTACTTCCCCGCGCTCGCCCATCGGATCACCTCGGGCCCGCCCGCCGGTCGGACGCCCCTGTAGGCGCGCGCCGACGACCGGGGTCCGCCACGCGAAAGCTCATTAGCCGGTATCGAGCCTCCGCCGGTAGGGCCCGGGCGTGCTCCCGTAGTCTAGTCCGGTCAAGGATTCCGCGCCTTCGACGCGGTAACGTGGGTTCGAATCCCGCCGGGAGCATCCGGCCTCGCCCTCTCGGCGGTCCCCCCCGCCGCAACGCTTACAGGGCCCGCCCGGGTGTCCGGGCGATGGCCCCACGCAAGGGGGCGGCGGCCCGGACCGGGGGAGCGTCGGACGGGACGGTCGCGGTCGTGCTCGCGGCGGGCGTCTCGTCCCGCATGGGTCGCCCGAAGGGCGCCGTGCCGTTCGAGGGGCACCCGCTCCTCGAGCGCGTCCTGGACAACTTGAGGTCGGCGGGCCTCCGGTCCGTGGTCGTGGTCCTGGGCCACGAGGCGGAGCAGGTCCGGCAGGCGGTCCGCTTCCAGCAGGAGAAGGTGGTGGTCGCCTCCGACTACCGGTCGGGCATGAGCCGGTCTCTAGCGACCGGGCTACGGGTCGTCGGGGCCGGCGCGCGTCGAGTCATGGTCGTGTTGGCCGACCAGCCGTTCCTCCGGCCGTCCACCTACGCGGAACTCGCCCAGCGGGCGAGCCAGGGGGACGGTCGCATTTTCATTCCCACCTTCCATGGCATCCGGGGGAACCCGGTCCTCTTCGATCACTCGCTCGCGGACGAGGCGACCCGCATCGAGGGGGACGTGGGATGCCGCGCGATGTTCCCGAACCACCTGGAGGAGATCCGGGAGGTCCCCGTCGACGACCCGGGCATCCTCGTGGACATCGACACGGAAGCGGACCTGGCGGCGTTCGAGGAGGCTGCCCGACAGCACGAACCCCTCCGCACGACCCTGCTCCGGGCCGCGGGCCCCCGCCTGGCGCTCCATGCCTCCCCCTCCGAGCGGCCGGAACCCCGACGCCTGTGGCGCCCCCCGGACGTCGGGGCTGCCGCCGAGGAGCTCCGCCGCCAAGGTCTCCCGTTCGCCCTCGCGACCGTCGTCCGGGTCGTCCACCCGACCTCCGGTCGTCCGGGCTACCAGGCCGTGATCCGGCCCGACGGGACCCATCTCGGGTGGGTGGGGGGGAGTTGCACGGAGGACCTGCTGGTCGCCGAGGCGCTCGCGGCGCTGCGGGAGGGGGCTCCGCGCCTCTTGCGCGTCACCCCCGACGCGGCCGGCGGGGCCCCGCCCGAAGGCGTCGTCGAGCGCGCGATGGTGTGCGCCAGTGGAGGAACTGTGGAGATCTACATCGAGCCGAAGGTGCCGAAGCCGACCCTGCTGATCGTGGGCGACTCGCCGGTGGCCACCAGCCTGGCAGCCCTCGGGCCGCTGCTCGACCTCCGCGTCGTGCTCGCGGCGCCGGGGTCGAAGGCCGAGGAGCTCCCTCAGGTCGACGCCCTCGTCCAGGAGCTGGACGACCTGCCGAAGCACCTCACCCCCTCCACGTACGCGATCGTCGCGAGCATGGGCAAGTACGACGAGATGGCCCTCGAGCTCCTCGCCGACCGCCCGGTCGCCTTCCTCGGACTGGTCGCCAGCCGGAAGCGGGCCGCCTCGGTGTTCGCGAACCTCCGGGGGGCGGGAGTGACGGCGGCGGCCATCGCGCGGATCCGCAACCCGGTCGGAGTGGACATCGCGGCGGAGACTCCGGAGGAGATCGCCCTGAGCGTGGCCGCCGAGCTCGTGCGGGAGCGTCGTACCGCCCGTCCCGCCGCGCCCGAGCCGCGTCCGTCCGCGGCGGGGGCCCCCGCCACCGACCCGGTCTGCCATATGGAGGTCGACCGGAGCTCCCCGCTCCGGGCGACCCACGCGGGCACGACCTACTACTTCTGTGCCGACGCCTGCCGGCGGAAATTCCTCCGCTCGCCCGAGCGCTACCTCACCGCCACGGCCTAGGCCGGTCCGGTCCCGCTCAGGGCCCGGCGAGCTTCCGTCGCGCGTTCTCGAACAGACCGGCGACCTTCTTGTCGACCGTCCCGCGGACGAGGCGCTCCCCGACGGTCGCGATCGTCCCGGTCATCCGCACCTCGGCCGTCCAGCGGACCGAGGTCGGGGCGGGCTGCTCGGAGAAGGTGACGGCGATCTCCGCATCCGTTCCGCTCCCCATTCCGGACCCGGAGAGCTGCACCCGGAGCGACTGCATCGGGGTCTCGGCCGCGTAGCTCCCGCGCAAGCGGAAGGTGCCCCGGATGAACGCGACCCCGGTCGTGACCTGCCCCTCGAAGTGGGTCGCGTCGAGCGCCCGGACCTCGTGCGGGTCGTCCAGGCAGTCCATCAGCGCCACGGGGTCCCGGAAGAGGGCCCAGACCCGGGCGACCGGAGTCGCCGCCTGGAACTCCCCCTCGAGGTGCATGGAGGTCGGGGGTCCGTCCTACTTGGGGTCCTTCGCGTGGATCGCCTGCCAGACCTTGTACGGCGTGAGTGGGATGTCGATGTTCGAGATCCCGTACGGCTCGAGCGCGTCCAGGACCGCGTTCACGAACGCGGCGGGGGCGCCGACGGTCGCCGATTCCCCGACCCCCTTCGCCCCGAGCGGATGGTGGGGCGAGGGCGTGGTCGTCTTCGCCGTTTCCCACTTCGGCGTTTCGACCGCGGTCGGGAGGAGGTACTCCAGGAAGGAGCTCGCGCGGTTGTTGCCGTCGGCGTCGTAGGGGATCTCCTCGAGCATCGCCGGGGCGAACCCCATCGTCAGACCGCCGTGGATCTGCCCGTCGACGATCATCGGGTTGATGATCGTGCCGCAGTCGTCGACCGCGACGAACCGTCGGGTGTGCACCTGGCCGGTCTCCTTGTCGACGTCCACGACCGCGATGTAGCTCCCGAACGGGAACGTCATGTTCGGCGGGTCGTAGTAATCGACGGCCTCGAGCCCGGCTTCCATCCCCTGGGGATGGTTGGTGTAGGCCGCGAACGCAACGTCGGCCATCGTCTTCGACTTCCCCGGGACGCCCTTCACCTGGAACTTGTAGTCCTTCCACTCGATGTCGTCCGGCGAGACCTCGAGGAGGTGGGCGGCGATCTTCGCCGCCTTCTCCCGGATCTTCCGGCAGGCGATGGCGGCGGCGGCCCCCGCGGTCGGGGTGCTGCGGCTGGCGTACGTCCCGAGCCCGTAGGGGGCGGTGTCGGTGTCCCCCTCCTCGACCGAGATGTAGTCGACCGGGATGCCGAGCTCCTCGGCGAGGATCTGGGCGTACGTCGTCTCGTGCGCCTGGCCCTGCGACTTGGTGCCGAAGCGGGCCAGCACCTTGCCCGTCGGGTGGATCCGGATCTCCGCCGAGTCGAACATCTTGATGCCGAGGATGTCGAACGTCTTGGACGGCCCGGCGCCCACGATCTCGGTGAAGCTCGAGATCCCGATCCCCATCAGCTCCCCGCGCTTTCGCTTCTCCGCCTGCTCCTTGCGCAGGTCGGCGTAGTGGATGATCTCCATCGCCTTGCGGAGCGCGCCGGCGTAGTTTCCGCTGTCGTAGGTCCAGCCGAGGACGGAGGGAAACGGGAAGGCTTCCGGCGGGATGAAGTTCTTCAGACGGAACTCCGCCGGGTCCAGGTGGAGCTGGCGCGCGAGGTTGTCCATCAGCCGCTCGATCGCGAAGGCGGCCTCCGTCACCCGGAACGAGCAGCGGTAGGCGATGCCGCCCGGCGGCTTGTTGGTATAGGCCGCGTCGACCTCAACGAACGCCGCCTTGAACGGGTAGGAGCCGGTGATGATGTGGAAGAGGCCGGCCGGGAACTTCGACGGGTTCGCCGCCGCGTCCGTGTAGCCGTGGTCCGCGAGGGTCTTGACCCGGAGCGCGGTGACGTGCCCGTCCTTGGAGGCACCGATCTCCGCCTCGATGTGGTAGTCGCGGGCGAAGGAGTCCGAGATGAGGTTGCCGGTGCGGTCCTCGACCCACTTGACGGGGTGGCCGGTCGTCAGCGCCGCGACGACCGCGATGACGTACCCGGGGTACACCGGCACCTTGCCGCCGAAGCCTCCCCCGATGTCGGGGGAGATGATCCGGATCTTCTGCTCGGGCAGGCCGCTGACGAGCGCGAAGACCGTGCGGATGGCGTGCGGGGCCTGCGTCGTCATCCAGACGGTGAGCTTGCCCATCGCGTCGACCTGGGCGACGCACCCGCAGGTCTCGATCGATGAGACATGGATCCGGGGGATGTACAGCTTCTCCCGGACGACGACGTCGGAGCCCTGGAGGGCCGACTCGGTCGCGGCCTTATCGCCGACCTCCCAGTGCCAGATGTGGTTGTCTTTCTTGTCCTTCTTGTCGGTGCGGATCACCGGGGCGCCGGGCGCCAGGGCCTTGAACGGGTCGATGACGGCCGGCAGCGGCTCGTAATCGACCTCGAGCGCCGCGACGCCGTCGGCGGCGGCGTACCGGTCGGTCGCGACGACCCCGGCGACCTCCTGGCCATGGAACATGACGGTGTCGGTGGGGAGGACCATCTGGGTGTCCGACATCAGGGTCGGCATCCAGGAGAGCTTGGCCGCCTCGAGATCCTTCCCCGTGATGACCGCGAGCACGCCGGGCGTGGCGAGCGTCTTCTCCTTGCGGATGGCGAGGATCTTCGCGTGCGGATACGGGCTGCGCGCGAGGTCGAGGAACAGCATCCCGGGCAGCTGCACGTCGTCCACGTAGTTGCCCTTCCCGCGGATGAACCGGGCGTCCTCCTTGCGCTGGACCGACTTGCCGATCCCGCCGAGCTCGGGGGTCGCCATGGCTAGGGCCCTCCCGGGGGAGCGGCCGCCATCTGCTTGGCCGCGTACTGGACCGCCTTGACGATGTTCACGTAGCCGGTGCACCGGCAGAGGTTGCCAGAGATCCCGCGGCGGATCTCGTCCTCGGTCGGGTTCGGGTTCTTGGCGAGCAGGGCGACGGAGGTCATCATCATGCCGGGCGTGCAGTACCCGCACTGCAAGCCGTGCTCCTTCGTGAACCCCTCCTGGACCGGGTGCAGCTTGCCCGCCATCTCGAGGCCCTCGACCGTGCGCACCTCGCAGCCGTCGGTCTGCACCGCGAGCATCATGCACGACTTCACCGCCTTGCCGTCGACCAGGACCGTGCAGGCCCCGCAGTGGCCGGTGTCGCACCCGATGTGGGTGCCGGTCAGGGTCAGGTGTTCGCGCAGGTAGCTGACGAGGAGGGTACGGGCATCGACCGTCGAGGCCCGGGCCACCCCGTTGACGGTCACGTGGATCGTCTTCGAGCTGTTTACCGGCAACGTGGACTTGGCGACGACCGCATCGACCGCCATGGTCACTTTCCTCCCTTGGCGCGGTCGAGCGCCCGCCGTAGAGTCCGCCGGGTCCATACCCGGACCATGTCCTTCTTGAAGTCGACCGACCCGCGATTGTCGACCCCCGGCTGGGAGGCGTCCCGGGCCAGTTCGGCCGTCTTCGCCAGATCGGCGTCCGTCCCACTCTTTCCTTTCAGGAACTCGGAGGCGGCCGCGGCGTAGATGGCGGTGGCCCCGACGTTCGTCAGGCCGATCCCGGCGGTCTGGATCGCGCCCGTCGGGTTCACGACCACCTGGACCGCGACCGCGGCGGTGGCGAAGTCCCCGACCTTGCGTTCCATCTTAGAGTAGGCGTTCCCGGTCCCCGGTCCGGGTTTCGGGACCCGGATCTCGGTGAGCATCTCGGCGGGTCCGAGCGCGGTGACGAACGTATCCTGGTAGAACTGGCGCGCTGGGACGGTCCGGGCCCCCTTCGCGCCCCGCACCTCGTACTCGGCCCCGAGGGCCATCATGCACGCCGGAAGGTCGTTCCCCGGGTCCCCGTGCGAGACGTTCCCGCCCACCGTCCCCCGATTCCGCACGATCGGGTCGGCAATCTCCCCGCCGGCGTCGGCGAGGATGGGATAGCGGCGGCGGATCAGTTCCGAATCGGCGAGGTCGTTCGTCCGCGCGGTCGCTCCGATACGGAGGAACTTGTCGTCCTCCCGGATATACGAAAGGTTCGGGATCCGGTTGATGTCGATGAGCGCGGCCGGCTGGACCAGCCGTAGCTTCATCATCGCGACCAGGCTCTGGCCGCCGGCCAGGATCTTCGCCTCTCCCTCGTGCTGCTGGAGGAGCCCGATCGCCTCCTCCACGGTCGTCGGCGCGTAGTATTCGAAGCTCGGTGGATACATGGTAGACCCCCCTGAGCGGGTGTAGCATGGCGAACGACTTGCTCCCTATGAAGGTTCTGACGGCGGGTCGGCGGGCGCCTCGGGAACGACCGGTCGGGTCCCGGCCCCCGACTCCCGGCAAGCCTAGTAAGGGTCGGGGACTCCCCCGGGGGGATGCAGGCCGGTCACTACGCGCGCCACCTCAGTGAGCTCGTCGCGCGGCGAGAGCCGTTCGCCGTCGCGACGGTGACCCGGACCGAGGGGTCTACCCTCGCCAAGTCCGGCTTCAAGATCCTGATCACGCAGCAGGGCGAGGTCGCCGCGGGGACCCTCGGGGGCGGGTGTCCGGAGGGGCCGATCGTCGAGGCGGCGCTCCTGGCCCTGAAGAGCGGAGAGCCCCGCGTCCTGCGGGTCCACCTGGTCGACACTGAGGCGTCCGTGGCCGGCACCCTCCGCGAGAGCGACCCGAACGAGGTCTGGGTCCAGACGAACTGCGGGGGAGTACTCGAGGTGTACATCGAGCCGATGCTCCCGACCCAGCGGCTCATCGTGGTGGGTCAGGGGGGCAAGGACGACCTCGAGGGGGCCCTCGTGCACCTCGGCAAGCTCCTCGGCTTCGAGGTGGTCGTGGTCGACCCGAACCCGTCGCTCGCGGAACCCCCCCACGTCCTCCGACGCGAGGGGCATATCGACGCCCAGACCCTCGGGCTGAACCGGCACGACTACGTGGTCGTCCTCACGAAGGGAGAACGGGATGTCGCGGTCCTGGAGGCGTTGGCGTCGACGCCGGTGAAGTTCGTCGGGCTCCTGGCGAGCCGCCACCGCCTCCAACAGGACCTCGAGGAGCTGGCTCGGCATGGAGTCTCCGAGGAGTTCCGGACCTCCCTCCACGCCCCGATCGGGATCGACATCGGTGCGAAGACCCCGGAGGAGCTGGCCGTGGCGATCCTCGCCGAGGTGCTCGCCGCCAAGTACGGCAAGGACCCGCGCCGGGCTCCGGGGCCCTCCGGAACGGGCTAGCCCGTCGGGAACGGCTCCTCGGACCGGATCTGGAGGAGGTGGTTCGAGGCCACCGAACGGGCCGGGTAGTCCCGGATGTACCCCCCATAGTACGGAATCCGGTTCGCGACCACCAGGCGGAAGGCTTCCCGCAGCGAGGCGTCGTCGAGCCCCCGCGTGGGTAGGAGGTCGTCGTTGCGGTTGAGGCACCCTTTCAGCTCGCCCTTGTGGGTGACGCGGATGCGATGGCAGTGCATGCAGAACTCGGGGTTGTAAACGGGGTCGACCACCTCGACCTCGGCCCCGTGGAACAGGTAGATCCGCCGGTGGTGCATCTCCCGCACCAGGACCCGGTCCGCCCGGCTCTCGAGCCATCGCTTGACCGAGTCGATGTCGACCGACCAGTCCTTGGGGCCGACCAGCTCGGGCATGAATTGGATCAGTTGGACGCGGAGACCCTCCGTTTCGCCCGCGAACCGGAGCAGCTCCGGTATGTGGGGGAGGGTCGGCCGGAAGACCACCATGTTCAGCTTCACGGGCTTGAGGCCCACCCGGAGGGCCTCCTCGACTCCCCGGAGGACCGGCGCCAGCGCACCGCCGCGAATCTCCCGAAACGCCGTGGGGTTCAAGGAATCGACCGAGACGTTGACGCGTTTCAGGCCGGCATTCCGCAGGCTCTCGGCTCGGGCGGCCAACATCGACCCGTTCGTGGTGAGCGAGACGTCGTCGATGTGGACGACGGTGCGGGCGATGATCTCCTCCAGGTCCGTGCGGACCAACGGCTCGCCCCCCGTGAACTTCACCGAGTGGATGTCGAACTCGCGCGCCACCCGGACGAGCCGCTCCACCTCCAAGGGGGTCATCTCCTCCCCGTGGGCGGTGCGGGGCCTATCGACGGGGCCCAGCCCCTCGTCGTGGCAGTAGACGCAGCTGAAGTTGCAGCGCTTGGTCACGCTGATCCGGATGTCGGTCACCTCCCGCCCGACCGAGTCGACCAGCATGGGAGAGTACCGAGCCGACCGGCGGCTATAGTGTTGACGACGGGGCCCGCGGGGAGGAGCGGGGTCCTCCGCCCGCGCGGGGCAAAGGTATTCGGCCCCGGTCGGCTGCCGCGGACCGGTGGTCCCTCCCGCCCGTGGAATGACCGATAGCGATTCCTGGAAGGACCCGGAGGAGGTCCGGGAGGTCCTGGACGCCCAGGCCTACATCGCCGAGCCGGCCCTGGCGACCGCGGTGTTCCTGAGCGCCCGGTTGAACAAGCCCTTGCTCGTGGAGGGAGAACCGGGATGCGGGAAGACGGAGATCGCCAAGGTGCTCGCCGCCGCGACCGGAGGCGAGCTGATCCGGCTGCAGTGCTTCGAGGGACTGGACGCTCGCTCCGCCCTCTACGACTGGGATTACCCCCGTCAGCTCCTGACGATCCGGATGCACGAGCGGGAGGGGGCCCTCGAGACGCTGGAACGTCAGATCTTCAGCGAGCGGTTCCTGCTCCGCGGTCCGCTGCTCCGGGCCTTGGGCGGGGACGGCTACCACCGTCCGATCCTGCTCATCGACGAGGTCGACCGAGCGGACGAGGAGTTCGAGGGCCTCCTCCTCGAGGTGCTCTCCGACTTCCAGGTCACCATCCCCGAGCTCGGGACGATCCGGGCCCGGCGGGTACCGCTCGTCATCATCACCTCGAACCGGACCCGAAATCTCAGTGACGCCCTCAAACGTCGGTGCTTGTACGCCTACGTCGAGTACCCGGATCCCGAGAAGGAGGTGGCGATCCTCCATCGGCGGGTCCCCACCCTGGAGGACCAGTTCGCGCACCAGATCGTCGACTTCGTCCAGCGCCTGCGCCGCACGCCGGAGCTCGCGAAGCGTCCGGGCGTGGCGGAGACCCTGGACTGGGCCGCGGCGCTGCTCGCGCTCGGCCGGCGCGCGCTCGACCCCGCGACGACAGAGCAGACCCTCGGCTTCCTGATCAAGGACGCGGACGACCTGGCGATGCTACGGGCGCATCCCTCCCCGCCGGTCGAGACGACCGAATGACTGTGGGGGAACCGACCGCGCCGCGGGCGACGTTCCTTGCTCGGTTGACGGCATTCTGTGCCCTCGTGCGGAGCCGCGGGGTCTCGGTGGGGGTCGGCTCCGAAGCCGACCTCGGGGCCGCGGCCCTCCTGATCGACCTGCTCGACCGGCCGACGTTCCGGGCCTCGTGTCTGGCGACCCTGGCCAAATCCCCCGAGGACCGGGAGACGGTGGCGGAGGCGTTCGACGAGTTCTGGACGGGGACGGGGCGACGGACCGAAATCCTGTGGACGGGCGCCGGCACCGCAGTGGTTCGTCCGCCGCGCGGGAGACCCCGTCGACGCGCTCCGGACCCTCGGGCTCCCTCCCCCCCCGACGTTCCCGAGGTCGCGGTCCCGTTCGGGACGTGGAGTGCCACCGCCCCGAGCGCCGGTCACGAGATTCGGCATCGCTCGGCACGCGAGGTCCGCGGGGTGCGGGAGGGCGCGCGCCGCCTTCGGGGGATCGTGGCCACCCTGCCCGGCCGGCGGCACGGACGCGCTCGCCGAGGGACCGTCGACCTGCGGGACACCCTGCGGGGCGGCCTCCGGCAGGGCGGAGAGTGGGTCGAACTCCGCCGCCAGCGCCCTCGCCTCAAGCGCGGGGAGTTCGTCGTGCTGTGGGACGTCAGTGGTTCGATGCGGGAGCACGAGAGCGAGTGCTTCGCGATCGCCCACGCCCTCGCCGCGGTCTCCCGCGGAGCGCGCGTCTTCGCGTTCAGCACGAGCCTCACGGAGGTCACGGCGTTGCTCCGTCGGCACTCGTACGGACGGGCGGCGGAGGCGGTCGGGGCCCGGATCGACCGGGCGGACGGGGGGACGCGGATCGGACAGTCGTTGACGGAGCTCGTCGAGCACAGCGAGGGGATCGTGCGGGACCGTTCGACCGTGGTCGTGCTCAGCGACGGCTGGGACCTCGGCGAGCCGGAGCGGGCGGGGGAGGCCCTCGCCCAGCTCGAGCGCCGGGCCCATGCGATTGTCTGGGTGAACCCCTACGCCCGCCGGACGGGATTCGAGCCACGGGTCGGCGCGCTCCGCGCGGCCCTGCCGCACATCGACCTGTTCTGGGGACCGGAGGACTTCCTACGGCCGCACCCTCCGCGGGGCCGGCCGTACGCGACGGTCGCTCCGAGCCCCGTATAATCGTCGCCGGCCTCCGCCGGGCGCAGGGGGCCGGGTCCGGAGGGGGAGTGCGGCTCGTCATCATCGGAGGGACGGGGGTCGTCGGGTCCAAGGTGGTGGACGAGGCGCTCGTCCGGGGCCACGAGGTGACGATGGTGGTCCGGGCCCCCGAAGGGATCATTCCCCGGCCGAACCTTCGTCCGGTGGCCGGGGACGCCCACGTACCCGGACCGTTGGTCGAGCTGTTCCGCGGGCACGACGCAAGCGTCGGCGCCTTCCACCCGGAAGGGACGAGCCCGGACCTCTACGACGAGTACCTTCGGGTCGCGCGCGCGACCCTGTCGGCCACCAAACAGGCCGGGGTCCCGCGGCTGCTCTGGGTGGGCGGCGCGGGCAGCCTCGAGGTCGCGCCGGGAGTCCAGCTGGTCGACACCCCCGAGTTCCCGCGGAAGTTCAAGGCGGGCGCGTTGGCCGCGCGGGAGACCTTGCGCCTGCTCCAGCAGGAGCACGAGGTCGATTGGGTGGTGCTCTCTCCCGCGATCCACGTTGAGGAGGGTCCGCGGACCGCGATCTACCGCACCGGGGGGGACGCCCCCGTCTACGGCGCGCACCACGACTCGCACATCTCCGTCCAGGACCTCGCGGTGGCGGTGGTCGACGAGTTGGAGCGCCCGCGCCACCATCGCCACCGGTTCACCGTCGGGTACTGAGCTCCCTCCCTCGACCACTCGGCCGAACGGCGCGACGGGCCGCCCCGTCGGCCGCGGATTCCCCCGGGGACCATGCGTCCCCCGGCAAAACTTAAGCTGCCGACGCTTCCTACTTCTCCTCGGGTTCCAGACACCCGTGGCGGCCCAGGCCGAGCAGGACCGGCTCGGGGGGACCCTGTTTCTCGAGGACGGGCTCCGCTTCGACGGGGTCGGGTTCGGGTCGGTCGGCCGGCGGGTCGGCGAGGTCGTCTTCACGACCGGCATGGTCGGCTACCCGGAATCGCTGACCGACCCCTCGTTCCGAGGCCAGATCCTCACCTTCACCTACCCGCTCATCGGCAACTACGGGGTTCCGCCCGCCGGGGCCCGCGACCGGGATGGCCTCCCCCAGCTGGAGAGCGAGGAGGTCCAGGTCCGCGGCGTGCTGGTCCGAGGGACCACCCGGCCGAACCACGCGACCAGCTCCCGCTCCCTCGAGCACTGGATGGAGCAGGAAGGGGTGCCGGGGATCCGGGGGGTCGACACGCGACGACTCACCGAGCGCCTCCGGTCGGAGGGCGTCGTCCGCGGGGTCATCGACGTCGCCCCGCGGGACGACCGCCCGACGGACGACGAGCTGTGCGCGGCGATCCGGAAGGCGCCGGCCTACGGGGAAGAGCGGTTCATGGACGAGGTCGCCCCGAAGAAACCCACCCTCATCGTGCGGGCCGGGGGCCCCCTCGTCGCGGTACTCGACTGCGGGGTCAAGACGAGCATCCTCCGCGCGCTGCTCGACCGCGGCGTCTCGGTGCTCCGGCTTCCCTACGACCACGAGGTCCCCGCCCGGTGGGAGGGCCGTCGCGTGGCGGGCCTGCTCGTCGGAAACGGCCCGGGGGACCCGGCGCAG
>JASHTC010000104.1 GCA_030040755.1 Thermoplasmata archaeon
GCCGGGGCAGGTCCCGGTCGACGGCCACGAGGGTGCACTCCACCCCGAGCCGGGTCGCCTCCACGATGGCGGCGGCGACCCCGAACCGGACGATGGGGCGGCCCGGGGCCGAGCGTCGGAGTAGGTGGAAGCCCTCGAGACCGAACGCGAGCAAGAGTCCCGGCGGAGCGCGCGCCATCGCCCGTCGGGTGTCGGCGACGAGGAGGGAGTCGTGCGCCCGGTCGGCCGGGACGGCCAGCACCCAGAGCCGCCCGAGCGGCAGCGGGACAATCCCCTCGAGGTCCCCGACCTCGACGAGGTCGCCCCTCCGGCCGGACGAGTGGGCCCGTCCCCGGGACCCGCTCCCGGTTCCGGGGCGGGCCGTCAAGCTCCCGTCCACGATCTCGAGGGTCACCGACTCGCCGGAGCGGACCGGGGCGGCCGCGACCGCCCGGGTCGTCCGGACGAGGTGCAGTCGGTCGAGGCGCTGCGCCAGGTCGTCCCGGACGCTGCCGAGGGTGCGGTGCAGCCAGTCGACCCCGCGGACGGTCGGTCGGTATCGCCCGCTTCGGAACTCGACCAATCCCCGGCGGCGCAGGCTGCGGAAGGTATGCGACGCGGCCTGGACCGACAGGCCGAGGCGCTCGGCGATCGACCGGAGCTGACCGACCTCTTCCGTCTCGACTTCATAGAGGAACAACAGGTCGCTCATCGCGCCGAGCGGGCGGAGGGTCGAGAGGCCGGACTTGGGCACGGTGCGGGCGGCTCTGCGACCGGCCACGGGCCGGCCACGAAGGGGAGGTACAAGAGGGCTCGTGCCGTTCCGGCCCCTCGCTCACGCGGCGGCCGCGGGGCGTCGATCGGGGGCCGCGGCGCGGTCCCGCTTGACCTCGCGGATCCGGTCGCGGATGCGGGCGGCCTCCTCGAAGTCGAGCCGCTCGGCGGCGAGCCGCATCTCCTCCTCGAGGTTCGCGAGGAGCAGCGGCAGCTTGTCCTTCCACTTCTTCCCGAGGCCCGAGGTGGAGAGATCCCCCGAGGCGGCCCCCTCGGCGGGGGCGAGGAGGGAACGGACCTCCTTCTGCACGGACTCGGGGACGATGCCGTGCTCCCGATTGAACTCGAGCTGGGCGGCCCGTCTCCGACTCATCTCGTCCATCGCGCGCCTCATCGAGCCGGTGAGCCGGTCGGCGTAGAGGACGACCTTCCCCCGCTCGTTGCGGCTGGCCCGCCCCGCGGTCTGGACGATGGACGTCTCGCTGCGGAGGTACCCCTCCTTGTCGGCGTCCAGGATCGCGACGAAGCTCACCTCGGGCAGGTCGAGGCCCTCCCGGAGGAGGTTGATCCCGACGAGGATGTCGAACTGGCCGAGACGGAGGTCGCGCAGCACCTCGACGCGCTTGAGCGTCTCGACCTCGGAATGCAGGTAGCGGACGCGGAGCCCGAGCTTGGCGAGGTAGCTCGCGAGCTCCTCGCTGGTCCGCTTGGTGAGCGTGGTGACGAGCGCTCGGTCTTCGCGCTCGACGCAGGCGCGCAGCTCGCGTACCAGGTCCTCGATGTGCCCCTGGAGGGGGCGGACCTCGATCGGCGGGTCGACCAGACCCGTGGGTCGGATCACCTGCTCGACCAGTCCCTTGGACACCTTCCGCTCGAACGGTCCCGGGGTGGCCGAGACGAAGACGGCCTGCGGGACGCGGGCGAGGAACTCGGGGAACGTGAGGGGCCGGTTGTCGCGGGCGGACGGAAGGCGCCAGCCGAACTCCACCAGGTTGTCCTTGCGGCTCCGGTCCCCTTTGTGCATCCCCTGGAGCTGGGGCACGGTCACGTGGGACTCGTCCAGGAAGACGAGCATGTCCTTCGGGAAGAAGTCGAGCAGCGTGTAGGGAGGCTCGCCGGCCTTGCGTCCCGCGAAGTACCGGGCGTAGTTCTCCACCCCCGTGCAGTAGCCGGTCTCGCGGAGCATCTCGAGGTCGTAGTTGACGCGCCCGCGCAGCCGCTGGGCCTCGACGACCTTCTCCGCGCGCATCAGCTCGGCGACGCGCTCGTCCCGCTCCGTCTCGATCTCCGAGAGGATGCCCCGCATCCGCTCATCGACCGTCATGAAGTGGGTCGCCGGGAACACCGTGAGCTGGTCGAGGTCCCGCCGCTCCTCCCGCGTGACCGGGTCGAGCTCGACGATCGCGGAGACGGTCCGGCCGTCGAGCACGACCCGGTGGACCGTCTCGCCCGCCCCCATGATGTCGATCGTCCCGCCCCGGACCCGGAACCGCCCGCGCTTGAGCTCGACGTCGTTGCGCTGGTACTTCATCCGGACGAGCTGCTCGAGGAGCTCCTGACGGCCGATCTCCTGACCGAGGCGTACTCCGACCACCGAGGCGCGGTAGTCCTCGGGGGAGCCGAGGCCGTAGATGCAGCTGACCGACGCGACGATCAGCACGTCCCGCCGGGTGAGGAGCGCCTGGGTCGCGCGGTGCCGGAGGCGGTCGATCTCCTCGTTGATTGACATGTCCTTCTCGACGTACAGGTCGATCTGGGGGACGTAGGCCTCGGGCTGGTAGTAGTCGTAGTAGCTGACGAAGTACTCGACGGCGTTGCGGGGGAAGAGGGCCCGGAACTCGCTCACGAGCTGCGCCGCCAGGGTCTTGTTGGGGCTCACGACGAGGGTCGGGCGCTGCAGCCGTTGCACCGCGTGCGCCATCGTGAACGTCTTGCCGCTTCCCGTGACGCCGAGCAGGGTGACGTACTTCTCTTTCCGTTGGATCCGGGCGACGATCTCGTCGATCGCGCTGGGCTGGTCGCCCTGGGGCACCAGGTCGGTCTCAAGCTCGAACCGACCGGGAAGCGCCGGGAGGACCTCCGACGGGGCGGGCCTCGGGCTCACGGCGCCCCCCGAGGGAGGGCGCGCGCTCCGCCGTAGCCGAGGGGGTCGATCGAGACCGGCGCGAAGCCGAGGGCGCCGACCCGGGTCAGGACCTCCTCCGCCATCTGGGGAGAGCGGAGGCGGGGCACCTCGCTCGGGTCGACCTCGATCCGCGCCGCTCCGCCGCGCACCCGGACCCGTACGCGCCCAAAGCCCCGGTCGAGCAGGACCGTCTCGGCGGCCTCGATGCGGGCCAGCAGGTCGGTGTCGATCGCGTCGCCGTGCGCGACGCGGGAGG
>JASHTC010000105.1 GCA_030040755.1 Thermoplasmata archaeon
ACTGCCGCTCGTACAGGGTGAACACGGGACCTCCGGGGAAGTACCCCGGGACGGAGATGGCGTAGGTGAGCGCCACGGTGCCGTTGATCCCGGTCCACGGGGCACCGGGGATGGAGTTGTTCTGGAGGAGGTTGGCGCTGTAATTGTAGCCGATCGCGAAGTACAGCTGGTCGGTCGGGCTCGGGTCGTCGACGTGCAGGGTGAGCGTCACCGTATAGTTACCGGGCGACAGGACGCTGTAGGCCCCGTCGATCGGCAGCAGCGGCCCGTTGAAGATCTGGTGGTTCGGCCGCTCGGGCCCGATGCCGAGGAAGTCGGACGGAGTGAACGTCAGCACGAGCGGTTTGTAGAACGCCGGTGGACCGCTCCCCGTCGAGCTGAGCAGCAGGCAGCCGTAGGCGTCCGCCAGGACGTGCCATCCCTGGCTGAGGAAGTAGTTCGACCAGAACAGCATCGAGTCGGGCAGGGGGCCGAACGTGTTCAGCGCGTAGAAGTTGTAGTCGTACGGGTCGGTGATCAGGTAGTTGAGCGGCTGGCCGACCGCGTAGAACCCGGGGACGGTCCATTCGGTCCGATTCAGCAGTTGGGGGAGATTATCCTGGACGAGCACCCACCCCGTCGGGGGGACCATGTCGATCATCTGCTGGAGCGCCGCGTTCACGGTCTGGTTGGACGACCGCACGTACGGAACGTTGTAGTAGGCCACGTCGACGCTGAGGTGCGGGCGGTTCAGCTCCGCATTGAACGGGCCCCACGGGGTGAATACCATCGCGCAGGCGAACGTGACCGCGAGGACGGCCGTCGCCACCGGCAGCGGGCGATGGAGGCGTCGGGGCGGACGCGCGGGCCGTTCCACCGGCGGAGGGAGGTCCCGCCGCGGCGTCAGCCCCCACGGACGCTCGATGCCGCGCACGGTGGCCACGAAGAGGACCGGGATGACGAACACGACGTACTGGTCGACGAAGGGGGAGAGGAACCCGGTGAAGCTGGTCGTCAGCAGGGCCGGCCCGAGGTACGGGAGGAGGGCCCACCGCTCCTCGCGCGCCCAGAGCGGGAGCGCGAGCAAGGGGCCCAAGAGCAGGAGCACGGTCGCGAGCTTCCGGGCCCCGTTCGCGAGCGGGTCGATGGGGGCGACCCGGGCGAGGGTCGAGCCGGTGGTGAAGCTCGACCGGGCCGTGAAGAAGACGAACTGCCAGAACCCGTAGGAGAAGGCGACGCCCAGGAAGACGGCCGCGCTCGCGACGATGAGGAAGAGGCCGAACGTCCACTGGGCCCGCGGGATCGGCACCCGCCCCGGAGCGGGCCGGCCGCGCAGGCGCTCCCAGAGGCCGGAGCGGGCGATGAGCGGCTCGGCGAGGATCCCGAGGCCGAACGCCGCGACGATGAACGTCACTCCCGCGTCGGTGAACAGGGAGGCGACCCAGAACGCCCCGGCGCCGACGAAGTTCTTGCGACGGTACAGCCAGTACCCGAAGAGGAACAGCGTCGGGAACAAGGCCTCGTAGTGGAACGGGAACCAGAGCGGCCCGGACATCGCGGGGTAGGCGAGGTAGGCGAGTCCGAGGGCGACCCCGACCCAGCGACGTCCCAACTGCTCCTTCGCGACCCAGTAGATGGGGAAGGCGCCGACCCCCAGCCAGACCGCCTCGAACGCGAGCAGGAAGAGGAAGAACCCCGACTGCGAGGGGATCAGCCAGTAGGGGAGGACGAACAGGTAGAGGATCAGGTGGGTCGCGCCGGGCCCGGCCTCGTTGATCGAGTAGCCGTGGGCGGCGGCCCAGATGACCTGGTAGTCGACCCCTAGGTCGTACACCGCCTGGTGGAACCCGAGGAAGCTCACCCATTCGAGGTCGGTCCACCAGACCGAGAAGACGACGACCGCGGCGCTCAGGATCCCGAGGGCCAGCCACTCCGCGCGCGGCACCTCGCGGACGCGACGCCACCCGCGCGCGAGAACGGATGCGGGAGGGCCGGGCGTCCCCCGTGCGTCAGTTCGCGTCGGCGTCGGACCGTCCACAGCCGCGAAGCCGCCTCCGGCTCACAGGGGGGTGGGGAGGGAACGGTCCTTCGCGCGGGGCAGGAGGCGGGCCCCGGCGAAGCCCAGGAGCTGGAGCGCCGTCCGTTCGATGGTGAAGAGGGTACGCTGCTTGCGGTAGGCCTCGAATCCCATCCGAACTCGCTCGGGATGGTTGGCGAGCATCAGGCTGATGAGGTCGGCGAGCGCCGAGGCGTCCCGGGGCGGGAAGATCCGTCCGTTGACCCCGTTCCGCACGAACTCGGTGATCCCGCCGGAGTCCGCGACGATGGAGGGGACCCGGTGCCGGGCCGCCTCCAACGGGGCCATGCCGAACGGTTCGGCGATCGCGGGGTGAACCAGGACCGAGGCCTGCTCGTACAGGTTGGCCAGCGCCATCTCGGAGATCGCGGGCTCGAACCGGACGCGCTTCAGCCCCAGGCTCTGGGAGAGCTCCTCGCAGGCGGCGCGGGTGGGACCGTTGCCCACCAGGACCAGCCGGGCGTCCGGGAACTCCGGCCGGGCCTCGACGATCGTCCAGGCGCGGAGGAGGGTCTCCTGGTCCTTGTGGGGGATGAACGCCCCGACGGCGAGCACGGTCGGGGACGCGGGAGTCTCGACCGGCGTATCGGGGGTCTCCGGCAACCCCTGGTAGACGACGCCCGGCGGTTCCGAGAGCTTGTAGACCCGCTGGAGCACCCGGGAGGTGAACACCGAGTTGCCCAGCAGGACTCCGGCCCGACGGATCGATATCCGGTCCCACTGCCGCAGCAGACGGACCAGGACCCACATCGCGGCCGGCTGGTTGACGAGGAAGGAGGCGCGGTGACCGTACAGCTGCTCGGCGGTCTTGCGCATCTCGGGGTACGAGACGAGGGAGCCGTCGCCGCTGACGTACTGCTCCCAGAGGGGTCGGAGCGGCTCGCCGAGGTAGACCACGCACCGGTCTCCGTAGAGCGCCGTGATGAGGCCCAGCAGGACCGGCTC
>JASHTC010000106.1 GCA_030040755.1 Thermoplasmata archaeon
GCCACGTCCGGAGAGACCCCCCGCTCCGATAAGATACGTGGCCCGGGGCTCCCTCGAGGTCGCGGGGGGGACTCGGGGAACCCCCAGGGGTCGGACGCCTCGGCGCCGGTCCGACGCTCGGGCCCCCTAGGCGTCGCCCGCCGCCTGAGCGGCGAGGGCTCGCTGGAGCTCCTCGAACTCCCCGGCGAGGTCGGGCCGCGCCACGGGCAGGTTCAGGCGGGTGAGTTCGGCGACCCGCTCGAGCGCTCCCGCCGGCTCGCCCCGGAGGGCCAGGAGTTGGGCCAGGCGGAGAGTCACCTCGATCTCCTCCAGCGTGTGCTTCAGGCCGTGGAGCAGTCGCAGGGCCTCCCGCAGGTCGCGCTCGGCCCGCGGGTAATCGGCGCGTGCGGCCGCCACCTGGCCCCGGACCTTGAGCGACACGCTCTGGCCGGCGAAGTCACCGACCTGGCCCAGGGTGTCGAACGCCCGTTGGGCGCTGCGGTCGGCGGCCTCGAGCCGCCCTTGCTCGCGGAGGACCTCAGCGGTGTGGTAGTGGGCCCAGCCGACCCGGCGGAGGTCGTGCGCCTCCTCGGCGAACTGGATCGTCTTCCCCAGCTCGACGATCGCCTCCTCGCGATACGCTGGGTTGGACCGGTTGTCGGCGAGCATGTTCCCGAGGAACAGGTGGCCCGCGGCGGAGTCCGCCGCCGTCCCCAGCCGGTCGAGCGTGGCGGCGATCTCCCGCGCCGCCTCCACCGCCTCGCCCGGCTGGCCGACCATCCCGAGGTTGCCCGCCCGCCAGATCAGGGCGAGCGCGATCAGACGTTCGTTCCCGACCTCGCGCGCGAGCCGGGTCTCCTCCTCATTGTAGGCGAGCGACTCGGCGTAGCGACCTTGGTAGTACAACGCGATGACCCGCTGGCGAAGGGCACCGATCCGGAGGAGGCGGTCCCCCGCGAGCTCCGGGGTGGTGAGGATCTTCTCCGCGAGCCGGACCGCCGCCGGGGAGTCGCCCCGGGAGGTGAGGACCCGGGCGAGGTACAGCTCGACCGTCGCCCGTAAGCGGGGGCCGAGCCGGGGGTCGTCTCGCCGGAGGTCGAGGTAGCCGCGGAGGAAGGCCTCCGCCTGCTCCAGGAGCCCGAGGTCGTAGGTGAGGCGGCCCATCTCGACGACCAGCTTCGCTTCCCCGTCGCGGTCCTCGGGGTCCAGGCTGCGCTGGCTCTCGAGCGCCCGCACGAGGAAGTCCGACGCTACGTCCGGGGCGAGCGCCCGCTCGGCGCTCTCCGCGGCGAGACGGTTGTACTCCAGGGCTTTCCGGTACTCCTGACCGAGGTAGAAGTGGCGGGCGAGGGCATAGACCTCCCCCGGGCCCCGGCCCCCCTCGGCGGACTCGACGGCGTGGCCGGTGGCTCGGTGGAGCTGGCGGCGGCGCTCCTCGGAGAGCTGGAGGTAGGTCTCTTCCCGGAGCCGGTCCTCGGGGAACTCCAACCGCTCGCCGGGTCGTTCGAACAGGAGACCGCGGTCGACGAGTTGGTCGACGGCCTCGGCGAGCCGCTCCTCGTCCTCGCCGCTGGCGCTCAGCAACGTCCCGAAGGGGAACGAGGAGCCCAGCACGGCGGCCACCTCGAGGACACGGAGGGCGGGCCCGCCGACCGGAGCGACGTCGACGCCGACCCGGCTCCGCCCTTCCCCGCCGAGGGCCGTACGCCGGGCGAACTGGTCGAGAAGCAGCGGATTCCCCCCGGTCTCCGAGTACCGTCGGGCCACCTCCTCGGCCGTGAACTGCCGTGACGGCTCCGCCCCGCGCAGGTACTCGGCGACCTCGCCGGAGGTGAGCGGGTCGAGGAGCACCCGGGGAGGATGGACCGTCGCCTCGAACCTCTCGAGCCGGGTGCGCTGGGCGTCGGTCAGGGAGGCGTACGGACGCGCGGTGGCGAGCACCCAGAGGGGGTGGCCGGGGAGACGGTCGGCGAGGACCTCCAGGACGGAGAGGGAGGACTCGTCCGCCCGCGGGAGGTCCTCGAGGAGGAGCGCCGTCGGACCCCGCCGGGCGAGCTCCAAGAACTCCTCGGCTCGCTTCAAGAGAACGCGCTCGCGGGAGAGGTCCCCCTGCTGAGCGACGCCCCCCAGCACGTCCAGCAGCCGGTCCTCGAAGTCGACCGGGGAAGGAACGGCGGCCTCCGCAAAGCCGGGGGCGAACCCGATCAGGACCGGAGCCCCGCCCGGGGACCCGCCGCCGGCCGGTCCGGACGCGGGGTCCTCCGTGGCGCTCTCGAGCGCGGAGCGGAGCAGCGAGAACGGGGGGGGGTCGTCGGTCGGGAGAGCCCGGCCGACCAGCACCCGGGTGCCGCGGGTCCGCAGGTGCCGGACGAGCTCGGCGACCAGGGCCGACTTGCCGACGCCGACGGCCCCCATCAGCAACGTGACCCCGCCGGCGCCGCCCCGCGCGTCCTCGAACTGGCGGTAGAGGGCCTCGACCGCCGCCGGGCGGCCGACGAACGGGCGGCCACTGTCGGCTCCGGCCGCCATCGCTCCCCTACGACCGGATGGGGGGGTCCCCCTATTTACGTCCGAGGCGCGGAGGTCCCTCGGGCCACGGAGGTGGGGGGGCGAGCCGTCCGGGCCGCGGTGCGAGGGCGGGGAGGCCGGGGGCGTCCGGGCCGGTTCGTACCTCGCGAGATAAAGCCCCTCCGCGATTCGAAACGCGGTCCTCCGAGGTCGTCGTGTCCTCCCCCCCTGTCGCGCGGGCCGGCCCCCCCACGCCGGCCTCCTCGCCGCACGGCCCCGCCGGCGTCGGCGACCCGGCGGCCGTGTCTCTCTCGCTGCTCGGGTGGGAGTTCAGCCTGGACACCGCCCCGCTCGACGCGCTCGAGGTCGTCGCGCGCTCGGTCTCCCGCGCCCAACTCAGCGATTGGTTCGCGCGGGTCCCGGGCACCGAAGAGGTGGCGCTCCTGTCCACCTGTCACCGGGTCGAGCTCGTCGTCCTCGCACGGTCCCCGGAGGAGGCGGCCCGGTGGCGGGACGTCCTCCCGGGGGACCGCGCGTCGTGGAGGCGGCGCGAGGGACGGGAGGTCGTCCACCACCTCTTCCGGGTCGCCGCCGGCCGGGAGTCGTTGGCGCTCGGTGAGGCGGAGGTGCGCCAGCAGGTCCGCGGCGCCGCCTCCTCCGTCCTGAGCCGCCACCCCCGGCCCGTCCTCCGGGAGCTGTTCGAGGGCGCGGCGTCGGCCGCCCACCAGGTCGCCCCCTCGGTCCCCGCCTCCTCGTCGATCGCGGCGATCGCCGCCGCCCGATTGCTGGCCCTCCTGGGTCGCGCGCACCCCCGGGTGCTCGTCGTCGGGTCCGGCACGATCGGGCGCCAGGTCGCCGAGGCCCTCGCCCCGTTCGCTCGGGTCACCGTGGTGTTTCACCAGCGCCCTCCCGACGCGTCGTTCCTCCGGGCCACGGGGGCGCGCGCTCTTCGACTCGAGCGGCTCTCCGAGGAGATCGCCGTGTCCGACGCGGTCATCACGGCCGCGAAGTTCGGCAACCACGGCCTGCGCGCCGCCGACCTCCCCCGGGACCGCCCGCTCGTGCTGGTCGACCTGGGAGTTCCCCGCAACATCGACCCGGGTGTCCGCGAGCTCGGGAACGTTCGCCTGGTCGACCTCGAGGAGCTCCACGACCTGTCGGGGGTCGGCCTCGGCGCCGACGGCCGCGACGACCGGGTCGAAGAGCTCGCCGGTCGCTTCTCCGACCGGCTCGACCGCCTCCTGCTCGAGCCCTGGGTCGATGCGGTCCGACGGGCCGCGGAGGAGGTGCGACGCTCGGAGCTGGCGAGCGCCCGACCGTTCCTCGGCCGGCTGGAGCCGGACCAGGAGGTCGCGGTGGAGCGACTGACGCGGCGCCTCGTCGCCCGCCTCCTGCTCCCGCCGACCGAGCGGATCCGCTCCCTCCCACCGGGCCCGCGGGGGGATAGGCAACGCCAGTTCGCCGTCGAGCTGCTCCGCCCCCCGCCCGCCGAGCCGTGACCGAGCGGGTCCGGGTCGGGACCCGGAGGAGCCCGCTGGCGCGGACCCAGACCGAGGGAGTACTCGCCCGGCTCTCCCGGAGCTCGCCCGGGGTCCGCTTCGAGCCGGTCTACGTCGAGACGAGCGGGGACCGGGACCGCGCGGTCGGCGGTTCTCCGGATTTCACGGACGCGATCGACCGCGCGCTCCTTCGCGGGGAGGTCGACCTCGCGGTGCACAGCGCCAAGGACCTTCCGGTCGAGCTCGACCGCCGGTTCTCCCTCGTGGGATGCCCCCGGCGCGCGGACCCCCGGGACTGTATCGTGGGCCGTGGTCGCGGTCGTCCGTACACGCTCCCGCGGGGCGCCCGGGTGGGGTCCAGCAGCCTACGCCGTCGGGCCCAGCTGCTCCGCTGGAGGCCGGACCTCCGCGTGGTCGAGGTCCGGGGCAATGTCGACTCTCGTATCCGCCTCGTCCGGTCCGGCGAGATCGACGCGGCGATCCTCGCGGTCGCGGGGGTCTCCCGGCTCGGGCGGGCGGCGGAGATCGGCCGGATCCTCCCATCCCCTGCCTTCCTGCCGGCGCCCGCCCAAGGAGCCCTTGCGGTCGTCGCGCGGGCCGGGGACTCCGCTCT
>JASHTC010000107.1 GCA_030040755.1 Thermoplasmata archaeon
GGGGCCCTCGCCACCCGTTCGCGCAGGGCGCGCAGCGCCCGCCCGAGCGGCCCGTGGAATACCACCGCTACCCAGCTCGGGTACAGCCAGTAGTTCCGCTTGAACACGAAGAAGGTCCACGGCCGACTCGCACAGGTGTTGACGGAGCTCCCGACGATCACGTGGCAGTAGACCGCGCCCGCGTTGAGGTAGAGGAACGGGGCGAGGATCGCCGCGGTCACGGCGAGGGCAGCGAGGGCCCGCAGGTACTCGCGGCGCGCGAGGTGGAAGGCGAATACCACGACGTTCGCGGTCTGCTTCAGCGCGAGTCCGACGACCTCCGCCACCCACTGCCCCCTCGGGAGCCGGACCGCGAGCGCCACGGTCAGCACGAGGAGGGGCACGAAGTCGTTCTGCCCGTTCGCGGCCAGCAGAGGAATCCACGTCGTAGAGAATCCGCCGGCGGCGAACGGGTCCCGGCGGAGGAGGTACACCCCGGCCCCCCACGCCGCGAGCGAGAGCCACCGATAGTCGAGCCCGGGGATTTGAACGAACGTCAACAACGGGAGGTACACGTAGTAGGAGTAGTCGACGTGGCTGGTTCCGTACTGGACGTACGTGACCGTGACCGGGTGGGTGTAGAGGCCCCAGCCGAGGGCCGCGTAGGCGGGGGTGGTGTACGGCTCGTCCGAGAGCCCGTTCAGCAGCCCGGTGAGCACGGAGACGACGGAGACCGCGACCCCGAGGGCGAGCAGGGTCGGCAGGAGCCAGGGGACCTGGGGGGAGACCTCTCGGACTCCCCAGCCGACCCCCACCGTGAGCAGGAAGATCACGACGATGAGGAAGGCGAAACCTCCGAACGTCGTTCCGACGAGCAGGGGAAGGGTGGCCAACGCGGCGAGGAGGACGAGAACGGCGGTGACCCTCGGATCCATCGCGAGCGAACCGAACTGGGCCGGCGCTAACAATCCTTCGGCCTCCTCCGGCCCGCACCGAAGCCCTTACCCTCACTCGGCCCTGCCGACCCGATGCCGGCCCGTCTGCACTCCGGGGGTCGCTTCCGCGCCTGGCTCGGACGCCGCCTGGGCGGAGACGAGGAGCTGGGCGACCGCGCCTGGCGGCGGGTCATGCACGGGGCCGGTGCTCTCGTCCTCGTATACTACCTCGTGCCGACGGATTTCTTCGTCGTCGCGCCCAAGCCGTACGTCCTCCTCGCGGTGCTATCGGTCGCCCTTCTGCTCGAGGTCCTCCGACATGCTGTCGGGCTGCAGCTCCCGACGATCCGTCCGTACGAAGCGCACCGCGTAGCGAGCTTCGCGTTCTACTCGGTGGCGCTGGCCGGAGCCGTCCTGCTCTTCCCGCTCCCCATCGCGGCCGCCGTGATCCTCGGCGTGGCCTTCGTGGACCCGCTGGTCGGGGAGCTCCGGTGGCACCGGGCCTCCGAGCCGCTGCTCTGGGCCGCGCCGATCGGGACCTACGTCGCTCTGGCGGTGGTGGGGACCGTCCTTCTGGGGGGCTGGCCGCTCCTCCCGGGGGCCGGTCTCTCCGTCCTCGCGGCGGTCCTCGCCGTCGCGTGCGAGCGCCCGAAGGTCCCGTGGCTGGACGACGACCTGGCGATGGTGTTCGTGCCGGCGCTGGCGCTCTACGTCGTGGGGGTCGTCGGACTCGGCCTCCCGCGGTGAGGACCGGACCGTACGTCCTTTCGGGGCGTCGGGCGAAGGCCCGCCCCAGGGTCCCGGGACGATGTCCCGACCCGAGAGATGCCCTTTAATCGGCGGAGCGTCCGGCCCCTCGGACCTCATGGACGAAGGGCGATACCGGTTCCGCAACTTCCAAGAGAGCGACTACCCGGCGGAGGCACGGGTCGCCGCCCAGATCAACCCGGAGCGGCCGAACACGCCGGAGGAGATCCGCTACTGGGACGGACTGCTCGAGGTTCCCCCGTTCGTCCGGGTCAAGCTGGTGGTGGAGGATCGGTCCGCCGGCGAGGCCGTGGGGTTCGGGCACCTCTTCACCCCTCCGTGGACCTTCGACCCCCGGAAGTTCTGGGTGGGGGCCGAGGTCGACCGGGCGCACGAAGGCCACGGGATCGGCTCCGCGATCGCCCAGGCCGTGTTGGCCGAGGCGACGCGCCGGCAGGCCGTGTGCCTCTGGTCGGGGGCACGCGCCAGCCACGAGCGGTCGATCCGGTTTCTCCTCCGGCACGGGTTCGAGGAGAAGCGCCGCGTCTGGCAGTCCCGCCTGGAGGTCGGCTCCGCCGTCGACCCTCCGGACCGGACCGAGCCGCTGGCCCGCGCGGGCATCTCCTTCACTACCCTGGCCGCGGAAGGGGCCGAAGGGGCCGAGGTGCGTCACCGCCTGTACGAGCTGTCGGTCGAGGCGTCGGTCGACATTCCTCGCATGGGTCCATACACCCCGCTCAGCTTCGACCGGTTTGTGGAAGCGGAAATCCATCGGCCCGGCGGACTCCCGGACGCCTTCTTCCTGGCCCGGCACGGCGACCGTTACGTCGGACTCAGCAACCTTACCCGTCTCGAAGGGGACCCGGAAGGGCTCGAACAGGATTTCACGGGGGTCCGGCGGGAGTGGCGGGGACGGGGGATCGCCTCCGAGCTCAAGCGCCGGACCTTGATGTACGCCCGCACTCACGGATACCGGTACATTCAGACGTTCAACGACTCGCTCAACCGACCCATGTGGGCGATCAACGAGAGGCTCGGATACCGGAAGGAGGTGACCTGGGTACACGCGCAGAAGGACCTGGCCGTGGACCCCTCCCTCCGCCGGCCAGGGTGAGCGGGCCCGGGGTCGGCGACCCGATTTCGGAACCGCTCAGCCCGCGGGAGCGCGTCGCCGCGTCCCCGACCGGCCGACCCGGGCGCTACGGTCGCGGCATCCCCGACCGGGGCTCGGCCTGCGCGCGGTGGAAGACCCCAGCGACGAACGGAAGGTCGACCAGCCGGATCTCGGAGCCGGTCCGGAACGGTCCCTCGACCCCCCCTTTTCGCATCGCAGCCGGCCCTCGGTCCAGCTCGAGAGGCCGTCCCCCGAAACGTGGAA
>JASHTC010000108.1 GCA_030040755.1 Thermoplasmata archaeon
AGGCGAGCTCCTGGACGGCGGTCGACCCCGCCTCGCGGATGTGGTACCCCGAGATCGACACCGGGTTCCACCGGGGGGTGTGGCGGGTCCCGTACTCGATCGTGTCGGTCACGAGCCTAAGGGCCGGGCGCGGCGGGTAGAGGAACTCCTTCTGGGCGATGTACTCCTTCAGGATGTCGTTCTGGGTGGTCCCTCCCAGCCGCTCGAGCGGCACGTGGGTCGCCTCCCCCGAGAGCAGGTACATTCCCCAGACGATGTTCGCCGGGGCGTTGATCGTCATGCTCGTGGTCACGTCGGCGAGCGGGATCCCGGCGAGCAGCCGGCGCATGTCGTCGAGCGAGCTCACGTTCACCCCGCACTTGCCGACCTCGCCGAGGGACTCCGGGTCGTCGGCGTCCAGTCCGTAGAGCGTCGGGTCGTCGAACGCGATGGAGAGTCCGGATTCCCCGTGCCGCAGCAGGTAGTGGAACCGCCGGTTCGTGTCTTCCGGCGAGCCGAACCCCGAGAACATCCGCATCGACCAGACCCGCCCCCGGTACATGGTCGGATGGACGCCCCGGGTGAACGGGGGAGCGCCCGGGTACCCGATCCGGTCGAACGCCGAGTGGGGCGAGCGAGGCGTGTACAGTCCCTCGACCGGGATCCCCCCGAGGGTGGTGAACGACTCCTTCCGTTCCGGGCTCTTGGCCTTCGCGGGCCCGAGCACCTCGGCCTCCCAGCGGCTCGTCGCCTCCTCCACGGGGTCGCCGCTCCGCGGGCGCGCGGCCCGGGAGGCCGTCGGTCGAGCGTCCGAGCGGCTGGCGGACATCGGAGAGAACAGAGACTCGGGTTCGGATAAGCCCGGGGGGTCAGATCGGGGCCGGAGGCCCCGCGGCCGGCTGGCGGCGGCCCCGGGGCAGGGGGGTCCGGAGGCCGACCAGGTCGGAGGTGCCGCGCCGGAAGACCTGGGCGTGGAGCTCGCGGGCGAAGAGGTCGAACGCGTCGCCGGTCCACTTCGTGTTGTCGGCGAGCACGGGGGCGCCGGGCGCCAGCTTGGGGCGGAGCAGTGAGAGTTCGAGCGCCAGCCGCTCCGGCGTGTGCAGGTCGTCGTGGAGGAACAGGTCGACCGACGGGAGCTCCCCGACCAGCGGAGGCAGCACGGCCGCGGTGTCCCCGATCCGCAGGTCCCACCGCGGGGACCGGAACGGGATGGCCCACCCGCTCGAGAGGCCGGGCGGGATCGCGACCCCGGACTCGTCCTTGCCCAGCACGGGCCCCTTCTGCGGGGTGGGCAGGTCGATGGAGTGGAGGGTCCCCGAGCGGTTCTTGTCGAGGGCGAGGAGGAAGTGGGCCGACGAGAGCCCGCTGCTCACCCCCGTCTCGACGACGTGCTGCGGCCGGAGCAGCCGTACCAGGGCGTACAGCTCGAGCGGCGCGGAGATCTGGGCGTAGGACGTCCGGCCTCCGGCCCGGTGACGCCGGTGGATCTCCTCCTCCACCGGAACGAGGGCGTCGACCTCCCCCAGCACCTCGAGGATCCGGTCGGTCGAGGCTCCGGAGAGGGCCCGCAGCCACCGGAGATTGAGCGCCGCCCGCGGGTCCCCGAGCGCGTGCCGAGCCCCGGCGGTCAGGGTCCGGACCCGGTGGGCCAGGTCGGGGGCGGTCGGGGGGTCGGGGGGCGGGCTCACGAGGACCTCGGGACGGGGCCGACCGACACCCGGGGGGCCAGATGGGCCTTGCGGACCGTGAGCCGCGCCGTGGCGGGCCGCACGTCCCACTCGGCCTCGTCCAGGATGAGCCGCTGGCGGAAGAACGGCGCGTCGACGACCAGCGTCTCGTACTCGCCTCCCTCCCCGGCCACGTGGACGCGCGCGCCGTCCGCAGCGCCCTGCTCCAGCGTGCGCACCAGCTCGAGGTCGAGCCGCCGCCCGAGGAGCTCCGGGCCGAGCGACTCGGCGGCGAGATGGACCAAGCGGATGTCGAGGCCCGCCGCGATCTCCTCCCGGACGACCCGGCCCGGCGCCTTCCGCCAGAGGGGGGTGTAGACCGGCCGGCCGACCCGGCCCGCCACGCGCAGCAGCCGGGACCACTGGTACGACGACTCGACCGCCCCGGCCACCACCCACCCGTCGGCGCCCGCGAGCGCTTCTTCGAGGGCGGCCAGCTCCTCGGCCTCCCCGCGCCCGTGGACCGGGACGGCGCGGAACGACTTGCCCCAGGCGTCGGCCTGCAGGGCGACCAGGTCGAGGTTCGGCGTATGGAACATCATCGAGTCCGGGTCCTCCGGGCGCAGCACCACCAGCTCGTCGACCGGACGCCCCTGGGTCTCCGCGAGGTAGGCCGCGTAGACCGAGTCCTTCCCGCCCGAGACGAGCGCACTGACGGTCATCGTCCGATCAGCCCGGCAGGGTGAGACCGGTCCGCCAGCGCGGGTAGAGCGCGGGGAGGTCGACGAGGGCCTTCTCCTCCTCCGACCATCGGAGCCGCGCGTTCCCGTCGGTGACGGTTCCGAGGGCCCGGCACGGGAGCTGGCCGAGCGCCCGCTCGAACCGGGTCCGGTCCCCGGCACGGACCTCCACGACGAATCGGGAGGCGCCCTCCGCGACCAGGGCGGCGCCCGGGGAGGGGGCGCCGGTCACCTGGAGGTCGACGTCGACGCCGAGCCGGCCGCCGAACGCCATCTCGGCGAGCGTGACCGCGAGACCTCCGTCCGAGACGTCGTGGGCCGAGCGGACCCAGCCGTGCTCGGCGGCCCGGACCAGCGCCTCGCCGAGCCGTCGGAGGGCGCGCGGGTCGGGGGCCGGCACGCGTAGCCCGAGCGCGCCGCGGCGGCGGGCCCAGAGCGAGCCCCCGAGCTCGGGGGCCGTTCGGCCGAGCAGGTAGAGGGCGTTCCCCGCCTCCTTGAGGTCGGAGGTCACCGCATGCCGGAGGTCGCGGAGGAGGCCGGTCGCCATCAGCACGGGCGTCGGGGGGATCTCGGCGCCGAGGCCTCCGTTGTAGAAGCTGACGTTCCCGGAGGGGACGGCGAAGCCGAGCGCGGCCGCGGCGCGCGACAGGCCCCGCGTCACCGCGGCAAAGTCCCCGAGCACCCGCGGGTCCTCCGGATTGCCGAAGTTGAGGCAGTCCGTGAACGCATCCGGCCGGGCGCCGACCGCGTAGAGGTTCCGAGCCGCCTCCTCCACGACCGCCTCCCCGCCGCGGGCCGGGTCCGCCGCGCAGACCCACGGCTGGGTGGCGGTCGTCACCGCCAGCGCCGTCCAGCTCTCCGGACGGGGCTGCAGGACCGCGGCGTCGCCGTGGGAGGGCGACCCGACGGCGCCGTGGAGCGGGCGCACGGTGGTCCGGCCCTGCACCTCATGGTCGTAGACCCGGACCACCGGCTCGCGCGAGACCGAGTCCGGGGCGAGCACCATCTCGGTGAACAGCCGGCCGAGGTCGTCCGAGGGAACGGTCGGTGCCGCTCCCCCGGCGGCCCGACGGGCGCGGGTGGGCCGGTGGAGAGGCGGGGGGTCGACCCGGAACCCGACGCGAAGGTGGGCGACCGGGCGACCGTTCCACTCGACCGTCTCAAAGGGGGGCGGCGCGACCGAGCCGATCGCCGTCGCGGGGACGTCGTACCGCTGGAAGATCGAGAGCAGTTCCTCCAGGTCCCGCGGGCGCACGTCCAGGACCATCCGCTCCTGGGACTCCGAGACCCAGACCTCCCAGGGGCGGAGGTCGGGTTCGCGCAACGGGACCCGGGCCAGCTCGATCCGAGCGCCGAATCCGCCGGCGTGGACGAGCTCGCCGAACGCGGAGGCGACGCCTCCGCCGCCGAGGTCCTTGAGGCCCGCGACGAGCCCCCGGTCGAACGACTCGAGGCAGGCGTGGATCAACGGCTCCTTCATGATCGGGTTCCCGAGCTGGACCGCCCCGCGGGACTCCGACTCGCTCCGGTCGGTGATCTCCTGGGAGGCGAAGGCGACCCCCCCTATCCCGTCCCGGCCCGTGAGGCCGCCGACCAGCACGAGCCGGTTCCCGACGGCCCGTGCCCGGTTCGGGAGGAGCCGCTTCCGGGGGAGGAACCCGAGACACCCGACGTTCACGAGGGGGTTAACGACGTAGGCCGGGTCGAAGTAGATCCCTCCCGACACGGTGGGAACGCCGACCCGGTTCCCGTAGTCCCGGATCCCGGCGATGACGCCGTTCGCGAGGTACCGCGGGCTCTTCACGCCCCTCGGGCGCTGGTCCTCGGGCAGGTCGAGCGGCCCGAAGAAGAGGGGGTCGGCGAGGCCGATCGGCTTCGCGCCGACCGCGAGGACGTCCCGCAGGATCCCACCGATCCCCGTGGCCGCCCCGCCGTACGGCTCGACCGCCGAGGGGTGGTTGTGGGACTCGATGCGCAGGGCGTAGGCATACCCATCCTCGAACCGCATCACGCCGGCATCGCCGGTGCCGAGCACGCGGGGCCGCGGGCGGAGTCTCGAGAACGCCGCCCGGAGGAACGGTCGGGAGCTCTTGTAGCTGCAGTGCTCGCTCCAGCTCTGAGCCAGGCCAGCGAGCTCGACGTCGGTCGGCTCCCGTCCCTCCGCGCGGAAGTACGAGCGGATCCGACGAAGCTCGCGCGCGTCGAAGCCGAGACCTCGCTCGCGGGAGAGCGCCGCCAGCCGGGCCGCGGAGGCGGTCCGCAAGGGAACGACGTTCGCCTCCGGCGCCCACTCGGCCATGGACCTAGGCCGGCACGGGACGCACCGAGACGCGGTGGATCACCGGGTTGGCGAGCAGCCGGTCGACGGCTTCCTCCGAGAGTCGCTGGGCCTCCACCGCCGATACGTCGTCGAAGACCAGGTCGTACACCCGGGCCGTGCTCACGCGCGGGACCGCGGCGAGCCCGAGGAGGGCCAGCGACTTCTCGACGCTCATCGCCTCGGCGTCCACGACGCCCGGCTTGAGCTCGATCCGGACCTCCATCCGAACGGAATTCTTCGGGGGCGGGCCCATGGCGGCTCGCACCCGACGCGGACAGATAATCCTAAGCCCGACGGGTCGAAAATTTGGCGCTTCGGAGCGCGTCCCGCGGACGGACGGAGGCCGCCGACCCGGTCGGACTAGCCCCTATCAAATAGTGCAAAAACCTATATAGGGGGCCTTTCTCGGGCCGCCGGCGCGGGGGGGGCCGGCCATCAGTCCATGGAGGAGTTCATCTGTAGCGTTGAGTTCCTTCGGGGGCCGGCGGAGTTCTTTGCGCGCGTGTCGAGCGAGGCCGGCGGGGTACGCGACTACCGCAGCCCGACATCGAGCGGTGTGATCGATCAAGTGATTAACGACCTCCAAGAGGAGTTCGAGTCCGCCCCCGCGGCGTAGCGAGGTCAGGGGGCCGGGCATTCGCTTTCGAAGGCAGGTAGGACACACGCGGAAAGGGGTTCAGAGGATCTATGGAAAAACCGTCCACGTCCAAGGCGCCGGTGAGCCACGCGGTCGAGAGCGCCTTCACCAAGGTCTGGGGGGACGAGCACGTCGTCGCCCTGATCGCGTTGAAGGTCGAGACGAGCGAGGCCGACAACGTCGCGGCCGAGGTAGCGAAGTTCGTCGAAGCCGAGGACGTCTTCCTCGTCACCGGCGACACCGACATCTTCATCAAGGTACGGTTCCCGCACTACGAGGAGCTCAAGGAGTTCGTCCTCCACCGGCTCCCGGGCGTGCGCGGCATCCGCGAGACGAAGACCCTGCTCGTGGTCACCGCCTACAAGGAGGCCGGGGAGTCCCACGCGACATGACCGTCTCGTCGCATTCGACGTCGCCGTTCGGCAGTTCCGCCGTCTCCCCCGCCCCCGTGGGCGAGGCGGAGACCCCGCTCCAACGTCTCGTCGAGTCCCTCGGGGAGCTCGCCGACGACCCGTCGGTCCCGCGGAACATCCGCCGCGGGGCCCAGGCCGCCAAGGACGAGATCCTCAAACCCCGGGTCGCGTTGGACGTCCGGATCGCGAGCGCGGCCGCCCTCCTGGACGACCTGGCGAACGACCCGAACCTCCCCACGCACGGCCGGACCGCGATCTGGTCGATCATCTCGGGGCTGGAGAGCCTTCAGTGAATCCCTCGATGGATAGGCTGAAATACCGCCCCCGGGTCCTCGCTCTCCGGAGCGGTCGCGGGCCCGTAGCTCAGCTAGGCAGGTCGCGCGGTCACCCGAGCGGCCCTACCAAGAGCATCCGGCTTTTAACCGGGTGGTCGGGGGTTCGATCGAGCCTCCCCGCCGTGGCGGAGAGGCTCCGGACGTCCCCCCGGGCCCGTCCCTCTCCTCGGAGCCGTACATGAGCCCCACCCCCGCTCGCCGTCCCCGCAAGAAGAAGGAGGAGAAGCCTCCGGCCCGGCCGTTCGTCGCGCACCACCTGGCGCCCCGGCACGAGGTCCTGGGGGAGGAGGAGTCGCGCAAGATGCTCGAGGTCCTCGACACCTCCCCCGAGCGGATGCCCAAGATCCTCGTGTCCGACCCGGGGCTCCAGGCCGACCCGAAGTTCGTCGCCCAGCGCGACGCCGGGGAGAACCTGGTGGGTCGCCTGGTCCGGATCCATCGGCCGAGCCAGACGGCCGGCACCGCGGTCGCCTACCGGGTGATCGTCGCCCCCACCGGGAGTTCATAGTCCATGCGCGAAATCGTCGATGCCTTCTTCCGGGAGCGTTCGATCGTCAACCACCACCTCGCCAGCTTCAACGACTTCCTCCCGACGAAGGACAACCCGAACTCGCGCATGCAGCGCATCGTCGACGAGGCGCGGGTCAGCGAGGACTCGACCGAGCGCGGGATCATTCGCCTGGACGTCCAGAAGACGAAGAGCTCGATCTACGTGCGCGTCGGTCGCCGCCGCGACGCCCGCGGGGTCGTCAACCCGTCGGCCGAGCCGACGATCTTCATCGGCGCGCCGTTCGTCAAGGAGCCGGTCGGCTCGAAGCCGACCCTCACCCCGATGGAGGCGCGCCTGCGCAACCTCACCTACCAGGCGCCGATCTACCTCAAGGTCACGGTCGTCGAGAACGGCGTCGAGCGCGCCCCCGAGGACGTCCACATCGGCGACCTGCCCATCATGGTCAAGAGCCGGCCGTGCAACCTGAACCGCTACAAGGTCAGCGAGGACGACCAGATCTGGCTCTCGGACGACGAGTACCGCGCCAAGCTGGTCGAGTACGGGGAGGACCCGCTCGACCCCGGCGGCTACGCGATCATCGGAGGGACGGAGCGGGTCATCATCTCGCTCGAGGACCTCGCCCCGAACCGCATCTTCGCCGAGTACAACGAGCGGTACGGCACGCCGATCGAGAGCGCGAAGGTCTTCAGCCAGCGCGGTGGCTACCGGTCCCTGACGGTCGTCGAGAAGAAGAAGGACGGCATCCTCCAGGTCTCGGTCCCGACGGCGAGCGGTCAGATCCCGCTCGTGATCCTGATGAAGGCCCTCGGGATGAAGAACGACGAGGAGATCTTCCAGGCGGTCCTCGGCGAGCTGTTCCCGCTGGACGAGCCGTTCGTCCAGACGATGAAGCACCTCCTGAACGTCAACGTCGAGGAGTGCGTCTCCAAGAAGCTCTACCCCCCCGAGGGGATCCAGTCGACCGAGGACGCGCTCGTCTTCCTCGAGAAGAAGTTCGCCACCGGCCAGGCGAAGGAGTACCGGCAGCGCAAGGTCGATGGCATCCTCGACCGCTCGCTGCTCCCCCACCTCGGCGACACCAAGGCCGACCGGCTGAAGAAGGCCCTGTACCTGGCGCGGATGGCCCGTACCGTCCTCGAGCTCCACCTCAAGGTCCGGGGCGAGGACGACAAGGACCACTACGCGAACAAGCGCCTCAAGCTCGCGGGGGACCTCATGGAGGACCTCTTCCGCGTCGCCTTCTCGCTCCTCCTGAAGGACCTCAAGTACCAGCTCGAACGCTCGTTCGCCCGGAAGAAGGACCTGCGGATCGCGAGCGCGATCCGGCCCGACCTGCTCACGCAGCGGCTCGTGCACGCGCTCGCCACCGGCAACTGGGTCGGCGGCCGCGCGGGCGTCAGCCAGGTGCTCGACCGGACGAGCCACATGTCGACGATCAGCCACCTGCGCCGCGTCACGAGCCCGCTGACCCGGACGCAGCCGCACTTCGAGGCGCGCGACCTCCACCCGACCCAGTGGGGACGCCTCTGCCCCAACGAGACGCCCGAGGGGCAGAACTGCGGCCTGGTCAAGAACTACGCCCTCTGCGTCGACGTCTCGGAGGGCGCCGACGAGGAGGAGGTCACCCTCATCCTGCGGGACCTGAACACCCGCGAGATCGGGCCGGACGTCCTCGAGGAGTCCGCCGCCCCGAAGGGCCGGCGGGCGGCGCGGGTCTACGTCAACGGCAACCTGGTCGGGCTCCACTCCCAGCCGGTCGACCTCGTCCGCGAGATCCGGGAGCGGCGCCGCACCGGCACCCTCTCCCCCACGCTCGGCGACAAGACCTACGAGATCAACGTCCGGTACGATGACGAGATGAACGAGGTCATCGTCCACTGCGACCAGGGTCGCCTCCGGCGCCCGCTCGTGGTCGTGAAGGGAGGCGTCCCCCGCGCCTCGCGCTCCGACCTCGACGACCTCGCCCGCGGCACGCTCTCCTTCTCCGACCTGATCCGCCAGGGCAAGATCGAGTGGGTCGATGCCGAGGAGGAGGAGGACAGCCTCATCGCCGTCGACCCGTACGTCATGCCCGACCGGTGCCCGACGTGCGAGAAGGCACTCTCCCGATCGGACCTGCGCTGGGCCTCGATGGGCGAGAAGAGCGAGGCGGCGAACGTCGAGTGCGGCCTCTGCCACGCGACGTTCCCGACCGCGAGCCTCCTCACCGACCGGCACACCCACCTGGAGATCGACCCCAACCTGATGCTCGGGGTCTGCACGGGACTGATCCCCTATCCCGAGCACAACTCCGCTCCCCGCAACACGATGGGTTCGGGGATGGCCAAGCAGGCCCTCGGCGTCGAGTCGGTCAACTACCGCCGGCGCCCCGACACCCGGGGCCACCTCCTCCACTACCCCCAGGCGCCGCTGCTCCAGACGCAGACGATGCGCTACGTCCACTTCACCGAGCGACCCGCGGGCCAGAACTTCGTGGTCGCCATCCTCTCCTACGAGGGGTACAACATGCAGGACGCCCTCGTCTTCAGCAAGGGCGCGATCGACCGGGGACTCGGCCGCTCGTCGTTCTTCCGGACGTACCGGGGGGAGGAGCGGAAGTATCCGGGCGGTCAGGAGGACCGTTTCGAGATCCCGCGCCCGGATGTCGCGGGGGCCCGGGTCGACACGGCCTACCGGAACCTCGGCGAGGACGGGTTGATCTTCCCCGAGCTCGAGGTCACCGAGGGCGACGTCCTCGTCGGCAAGACGAGCCCGCCCCGCTTCCTCGAGGAGAAGACCGACCTGCTCACGCCCCAGAAGCGCCGCGAGACGAGCGTCACGGTCCGGTTCGGCGAATCCGGCTGGGTCGACAACGTGATCCTCACCGAGGGGGAGAACATCTCCAAGCTCGTCAAGGTCAAGGTCCGCAACCAACGCATCCCCGAGCTCGGGGACAAGTTCGCGAGCCGCCACGGGCAGAAGGGGGTCATCGGCCTCATCGTCCCGCAGGAGAACCTGCCGTTCACCCGCAGCGGCATCACCCCGGACCTCGTGATCAACCCGCACGCCATCCCCTCGCGGATGACGGTCGCCCACGTGCTCGAGATGCTGGGCGGCAAGGTCGGTGCGCTCGAAGGGCGCACGATCGACGGGACCGCCTTCTCCGGCGCCCGCGAGGAGGCGCTGCGGGACGGCCTGAAGGCGCTCGGCTTCCACCCGAGCGGGCGGGAGACGCTCTACGACGGACTCACCGGCCGCCGCTACGAGGCGGAGATCTTCATCGGCGTGATCTACTACCAGAAGCTCCACCACATGGTCGCCGGGAAGATGCACATGCGCTCGCGCGGGCCGGTGCAGATCCTGACGCGCCAGCCGACCGAGGGCCGGTCGCGGCAGGGCGGTCTTCGGTTCGGGGAGATGGAGCGCGACTGCCTGATCGGCCACGGCGTCGCGATGGTGATCAAGGACCGCCTGCTCGACGAGTCAGACGGGACGATCCAGTACGTCTGCGGCAACACCGAG
>JASHTC010000109.1 GCA_030040755.1 Thermoplasmata archaeon
GCCTCCTGGGCCCGCAAGGTCAACGCGGTCTCGCCGGACTGGCTGAATACCACCGCGCACCGGGCCGCCTGGATGAGCTCCGGTTCGAGCAGGAGGTCGAACGAGGGGACCGCCCGGATCAACGCGCGGGGCCCGAGCAGCGAGCGCGCGGCGACCGAGGCCCCCAGCGCGGCGTGGAAGGAGGTGCCGATGCCGACGAACAGCAGCGGACGGTCCCCCGCGGGCCGGGGGACTCCCTCGGCCGCGCTCAGCGAACGGCGCGCGGTCTGTTCGATCGCCGACGGCTGCGCGGCGATCATGTCGTGCATGAAGTACGGGTGCCGTGCCCGTCCGTAGGGAGGATGGGGGTCGTCGACCCGAGGGAGGGTCCGAGCGACCGGGACCCGGCGCGCCCGTCCCCGGGTCAGCATGGGCCGTGCCCTCCGCTCCCTCCCGCCGTCGAGGCCGAACCTACTGGGCCATCCGAGGATACAGCCGGGCTTCGATGAAGATTAGCGCCAGGGTGACCGCGAGGAGGACCGTCAGGTCGACTCCCAGAGGGAACAGCCCCCCCGGCGTCGGGAGCATCAAGTTCCGCAGCGCGTCCACGAGGTAGGTCAAGGGGTTCGCGAGCGCGAACGGTCGCAGCCATGCGGGCATGATGGACAGCGGGTAGATGGCATTGCTCGCGAAGAACAGCGGCATCGTCAGGAGCTGGCCGATGCCGAGGAACCGCTCCTGGGTCTTGACGAGGCTCGCGATGATCATCGAGAGCGTCGAGAAGAGGGCCGAGCCAAGGATGATCGTGAGGATGAGACCGAGGATCGCTTCCGGGCGGAAGTTGAGCGCGACCCCGAGGCCGGTCGCGAGCAGCAGCACGATCAGCGCTTGCGAGAGGCCCCGCATGCTCGCCGACAGCGCCCGCGCGCCCACGAGGATCGCGCGGGGCGCGGGGCTGACGAGGAACTTCGTGATGATCCCGAGCTCCCGCTCCCGGATGGTCGCGATCCCGTAGAAGATCGCGATGAACAGCACGCTCTGGGCCAGGATACCGGGCGTGAGGAACTGGAGGTAGGTGTACGGCGCCGTCGGGATGACGTGGATCGTGGAGAAGACCCCCCCGAAGATGACCAGCCACAGGGCGGGCTGGACGGCCCGGAGGAGCAGTTCGGACGGGTCGTGGGCCAGCTTGCGGGCCTCCAGCCCGACCACCGCGACCACCTGGGTGAACGCGGCGCGCAGCGCGTCGGCGCCGTGCGGTCGGCCGACCCCCGCGAGGGCGTTACTCGAGACGGACTGCGACACGTCGCAACCTCCCGGCCTCGCGGTAGCCGCCCCCCAGTTCCATCTCCTCTCCGGCGTAGTGGACGAAGACCTCCTCGAGGGTCGCCTCGGGGCGCCCGATGCTCGCCTTCAACGCCGCCGGCGAGCCCGAGGCCACGAGCCGCCCGCGGTGGAGCACCCCGACCCGGTCGCAGAGGTGGTCGGCCTCCTCCATGTAATGGGTAGTGAGCACGACCGAGGTACCGAACTCTCGACGCAGGCGGACGATCTGCTCCCAGACCGCCTCCCGAGCGAGCGGGTCGAGGCCGACCGTCGGCTCGTCCAGGAAGAGGACGCGGGGCCGGTGCATGAGGGCCTGGGCGATCTCGAGGCGCCGGATCATCCCGCCGGAGTAGTTCCGGACGAGCTCGTCGGCCACCCCGCTGAGGCCCATGAACTCGAGGGCGGCCCGGATCCGGGCATCCCGCTCGGCCGGTGGGATGAGGTAGAGGCGGGCGAAGACCCAGAGGTTCTCGTAGCCCGTGATCTGCGCGTCGGCGGAGATCAGCTGCGGGACGTAGCCGATGTTCCGGCGGACTTCCCTCGGCTCGCGCACGATGTCGAACCCGGCGACCGTGGCCGTCCCCGCCGACGGCGGCAACAGCGTGGTGAGCATCTTGATCGTGGTTGTCTTGCCGGCCCCGTTCGGTCCGATGAGCCCGAAGATCTCGCCCGCCGCGACGGAGATCCCCAGGGGGTAGACCGCGGTCAGCTCGCCGAACCGTCGGGTGAGCTCCTGGGTAACGAGCACGGGAGGGGCGGGCGGAGATTGCACGGTGGATGCGCCGCCCAGCAACGACGGGTAGATGAGATGGAGGTGGCCCCGCCCGCGCGGTTGAGGTTTGCGCAGGGTTCTTAGCCGCACCGACCGCGGCCGCCCGGTCCGGTCGCCGGGCGGTCAGCCAGCGCGTTCGGGTCCCGCGCCGCCGGCGACCGGAGGGGGCCCCCGGGAGGACGACGGAGCGGTGCCGGGCATCGAGGAGGCGGCGGCCCCCGGAGGGGGAGGGTTGGCCGGCACCGGCGCCGACGCGGGCTTATGGACGGACGGGGCGACGGGCGCCGGCTCCCGGAACCGGAGCGTCCCCTGCACTGTCCCGTCCGGCAGGTCCTTCAGCTCGAAGCCCATCTTCCTCGTCAGCGCCTGGGCGCGGTAGTTGTCGGGGAGCATGAACGCGTAGACCTCCTCCACGCCCATGTCCTGGGCGACCCCGAGCACGTGGTCGACCAGCTTGGTGCCGATCCCGAGACCCTGCCAGGCGTCGGTGATGATGAACGCGAGCTCGCCCTTCTTCCCGTCCGGCTCGATGGGGAGCCGTCCCACCCCGAGGATCTGGCGCCGGCCGTCCCGGGTGATCTCGACGACGATCGCGATCTCGCGGTCGTAGTCGATGTTGCAGTAGCGGACGCGCATCTCGTGCGGCGTGTCCTTGATCACGGTGAAGAACCGGTACCGGATCGACTCCTCGGAGAACCCGCGGAACATCTCGAGCCACATCGGCTCGTCCTCGGGCTTGATGGGGCGGAGGAGGATCTCCTCGCCGGTGCGGAGCGTCCACCGGGTTTCATACTTCTGGGGGTACGGGCTGATCACGAGGTGGGCCCGCGGCTCGCGGTCCGCGAGGGCGAGCTCCCGGTTGACGACGACCCGCGCGTCGAGGATCGTGAGGTCCTTCGGTCCGATCAGGACCGGGTTCATGTCGATCTCCTGGATCTGCGGGAAGTCGACCATCAGGTGCGAGATCCGCAGGATGGTCCGGTCGAGCAGCTCGAGGTTGGCCGGGGGCTGGTTCCGGTACCCTTTGAGCAGGGTGTAGACCTTGGTCTCCTCGAGCATCCGGTGGATGAGCGTGGTGGAGAGCGGGGGGAGCCCGAGCGCGGTGTCCTTGAGCAGTTCGACCGCCACGCCGCCCATGCCGAAGAGGACCACCGGACCGAAGAGGGGGTCGGTCTTTCCTCCGAGGATCAGCTCGTAACCGTCGCTGCGGACCATCGGTTGGACAGTGACCCCGGTGAGCTCGGCGTCCGGCTGATAGGCATGCGCGTTCGCCATGACCTGAGCGAACTTCTCGCGGACCTGGTCGTCCGATTCGATGTTGAGCGCGACCCCGCCGGCATCGGACTTGTGGGAGATCTGCGGGGAGAGGATCTTCAGCACGACCGGGTAGCCGATGCTCCTCGCCGCTCCGACGGCGTTCTCGGCCGTGCGGGCCACCAGGGTCCGGACGGTCGGGAAGTTGTAGTAGGTGAGCAGCCGCTTCGCCTCCTCCTCGGTCAGCATCGAGCGACCGGACTTGGCCACCTGGCGGAGCAGCGCGGTGATCGGCTGCTTCGGGGGAGCGGGGTAGAGCGGCAGCTCCTGCGGCGTCTCGTAGAGGAGTTCGATGTTCCGCCGGTACTCGTTCATGATCATGAAGGTCTTCGTGGCCTGCTCGGGGGAGGGGAACGACGGCAGGTGGTTCGCGCTGAGCAACTCGTCGGCCTCCTCGACCCCGGTGTGACCCAGGAAGCTAGCGAGGATCGTCTTCGGCGGGTGGGCCGTGCCGCCGACGACCTCGACGATCGCCTGGGCGACCTCCACCGGCGTGGAGACCGCCTGCGTGGTGTGGAGCAGCAGGATCCCGTCGACCTGGTCGTCCTCGAGGCAGGCTCGGAGCGCGAGCTGGTAGCGGTCCCCCTTGGCGTCCCCCAGCACATCGACCGGGTTGCCTCGACTCCAGAACGGCGGGAGCGCGGCGTTCAGCGTCGCCATCGTCGCCGGGCTCAGCTCCGCCAGGGTTCCCCCGCGCCCGAGGAGGGAGTCGGTCGCCATGATGCCGGGACCACCGGCGTTCGTGATGATCGCTAGACGCCGCCCCTTGGGGAGCGGCGGCTGGGAGCTGAGCACCTCGGCGACATTGAACAGGTCCGAAATCTCATCCACGCGGACGATGCCCGCCCGCTTGAAGGCCGCGTCATAGATGTCGTCCTCGCCGGAGAGGGACCCGGTGTGGGAGGCGACGGCCCGGGCGCTCTCGCGGTACCGGCCGGCCTTGACGACGATGATGGGCTTGGTCCGCGCGAAGTGGCGCGCGGCGCTCATGAAGACGCGCGCGTCGGTGACCCCCTCCACGTACATCAGGATGCTCCGCGTGTACGGGTCGCTCCCGAAGTAGTCGATCAGGTCCCCGAACTTCACGTCGATCATCGACCCGACGGAGACGAAGGCGCTGAACCCGATGTTCTCGTGGATCGCCGCGTCCAGGATCGCCGAGCCGAGGGCGCCACTCTGGGAGATGAACGCGACGTTGCCGGCCTTCGGCATGGAGCTGAGGAAGGTGGCGTTCATCCCGGTGACCGGGCGGACGAGCCCCAGGCAGTTCGGCCCGACGACCCGCACGCCGTACTGCTGGGCGATCGCCAGCACCTGGTCCTCGAGCGCCTTGCCCGGGGCCCCGACCTCCTTGAACCCCGCGGAGATGATGACGGCGCACTTGACCCCCGCCTCGCCGCACTCGCGGACCGTTTCGGGAACGGTAGCCGCCGGGGTCGCGATGATGGCCATGTCCACGGACGCCGGCACGTCTCCGATGGACGGGTGGGTGGGCACCCCGAGGATGGTCTGCTGCCGGAGCGCGACCAGGTAGATCTTACCCTGGTACCCCCCTTGGATGAGGTTGCGCGCGAGCGCGAAGCCGACGCTGCCCTCCTTGTCGCTCGCCCCGATGACCGCGATGCTCTTGG
>JASHTC010000110.1 GCA_030040755.1 Thermoplasmata archaeon
GGTGTGCTCGACCTCGGGGTGGAACTGCACGCCCCAGATGGTCTTCGTCGGGTGCGCCATCGCCTGCACCGGGCAGCTCGGGGAGTGGGCGAGGAGGCTCCAGCCCGGCGGCGGGACCATCACGCTGTCGTTGTGGTTGGACCATACCTTGAGGTGGGCGGGTAGACCGGCAAAGATCGGGTGGTCCGGCCGGTCGACCGTGATCTCGGCCCCCCCGAACTCGGGGGTCCCGCGCGCCACCCGCCCGCCGAAGTGTCGGCCGAGGAACTGGTGGCCGACGCAGATCCCGAGGACGGGCACGTCCAGGGCGTCCACCCACTCCGACACGCGGCCGAGGGGGGTGTCGGTCCCCTCCATGCTCAGCGCCCCGCCCGACAGGACCACGCCCGCGGCGTTCAGCTCCGAGGCGGGCGTCGTGTTCGGAAGGATCGCGCACTCGACGTCGAGGTCCCGGAGGACGCGCCACTCGCGGTGGGTCCACTGGCCGCCGTTGTCGAGGACGACGATCCTCACGGCTCCTCCTCCGGGGGCGCGGCCGGCGGCGGGGCGTTCGGCCCCCGACGCATCTCCTCGACCGCCGCCTTCACGTCCCGCAGGTCGGTCCGCATCCGGAGCATCTCCTCCTCGAACGGAGTGAACCCCGAGGGCGAGAGGATCCGTGCGGAGATGTAGATCCCGATGAAGATGGCGCCGACGAGCGCCACGACGGTGGTGAACACGAGCGCCAGCACGAATGCGAGCGGGTCGCCGAGGACCGATTCGACCGGGAGGGTGAACAGGTGGGTGAGCTCGGCGAGCTCGACGACGACCAGGAGGACGATCAGGACCGACCAGGCGAGGAGGACGAGGCGGGAGGTCCTCATGGAGGGGCCCCGACGTTCACGAGCGGGATCGTCAGCGGGAGGTTGGCGAGGGAGACGGGAGACGGGCCGGCGAGGCCGGAGGTGGCGGTGACGGTGGAGAGGAGGTCCGTCCCCGAGGCTCCCCCCCCGCTCACCTGGAAGGCGAGCTCCCCGACGTACAGGGTACTCGTACCGGAGACCTCGTAGAGGGCCGACACGTTGAGCGCCACGGGGTCGGCGGAGGTCGCGAAGATCACGGTCAGCACGTCGCTCCCGTTCGCCCCGACCGCCCAGTCGAGGGGTCCGGCCGGGAACGCCGACGACCAGCTGAAGTTGGCCGCCCAGTCGACCGACATCTCGGAGTACCGGACGGTCGTGCCCACCCCCCGCAGGTAGAAGTGGGTGACGTTCGAGCCCGGCACCCGGTCGACGATCAGGTCGGCCTGGGTGAGGATTCCCGCGGCCGGCTGCCCGCTCGACAGCAGGATCGGGGTGAGGAGGATCAAGGCGACCAGGAAGATCACGATGGCCGCGAGGGGCGCGGGGAGCAGGCGGCCGATCCGCTCCTTCCGGTTCACGGGGCCTCGGCCTTCCAACCCCGGTACAGGTGGTGCGGGACGCCGAGGTGGTCGAGGACCTTCCCGGCGAGGTACCCGGTGAGGTCGTCCACGGAGCGGGGATGCAGGTAGTACGGAGGCGCGGCGTCCAGCACGACGACCCCGAGCTCGCTCAGGGTGGTGCGGTTCCGCAGCATCGTCGTCGGGAGCGGGCTCTCTCGGGGGACGACCACGAGCCGTCGGCGCTCCTTGAGGTGGACATGCGCGGCGCGGGTGAGGAGGGTCCCGGAGAGCCCGGTCGCGATCTGGGCGACCGTGTTCGCCGAGCACGGCACGACGACCATCCCGCGGGTGGGCCGGGAGCCGCTCGCGATGGGGGC
The DNA here is from genome assembly GCA_030040755.1 of Thermoplasmata archaeon. Taxonomy (GTDB): domain Archaea; phylum Thermoplasmatota; class Thermoplasmata; order Lutacidiplasmatales; family UBA184; genus Lutacidiplasma. The sequence continues at coordinate 1,780 of JASHTC010000110.1, forward strand.
GTCGAGCTGGTGGTCGGAGTAGGCGACGCTCGCGTAGGCGGCGAGGTCCGAAGGGCGGAGGTTGCACTCCTCCTGAAGGAGGGCCGTCGCTCCGTCGGAGAGGACGAGCGCCACCGGCACCTCGGCCGCATGGAGAGCCTGGAGGACTCGGACCGCGATCGGAGCCCCGCTCGCCCCCGAAACTCCCACGACGATAGGCGGTGGATCAGCCACAGATGCCCCAGGGTTATCTGCCTCGAGGGACTCGGCTGTTAAGACGATTCTCGGGTGGGGGACGTTGGGACACCGGGCAGCGATCGTGGGAGCCGGGCACACCCGCTTCGGGGCCCTTGACGAAGGTCCCCGCGCGCTCCTGCGGACCGCGGTCGACCAAGCGTTCGCCAGCGTCGACCGGGGCGCGGAGCGCGCGCGGGTCGGCGAGGCGTTCCTCGCGACCCTCGGCTTCGGGGGCTGGCAGATCGGGAACTCCTCCACCCTCCTGGGCGAAGAGTCCGGGTTGGTAGGGGTCCCGACCACGCGGGTCGAGAACGCCTGTGCGTCCGGTGGATTCGCCGTGCGGGCGGGCGTGCGCGCGCTGGAGGAGGGACGCAGCGACCTCGTGCTGGTCGCTGGGCTGGAGAAGATGACCGACCTCCGCGCTCCGCGACGCCGCTACTGGCTCGGGGTCTCCGGGGACACGGAGTGGGAGCGTCTCGCCGGCCTCACGTTCGCGGGCGTCTACGGCCTCATCGCCTCGGCCTACGCCCACCGACATCCCGGGGCCCGCGACGCGATGGCCGAGGTCGCCGCCAAGAACCACGAGAACGGCCGGCACAACCCGAACGCCCACTTCCAGAAGGCCGTGAGCCGCGAGGAGGTCCTCCGGGCGCCGCGGGTCGCCGACCCCCTCGGACTCCTGGACTGTTGTCCGGTCAGCGACGGGGCGGCTGCGCTCCTGCTGGCCCGGCCGGACCGGGCGCGGGAGTTCACCGACACTCCCGTGTTCCTGGAGGGGCTCGGGGCCGCGAGCGACCGCCTGGCGGTGCAGGAGCGGCCGGACGTGACCCGGTTCGCCGCGACCCGGCGGGCAGGAGAGGCGGCGTTCCAGGAGGCCCGGATGGGCCGCAGTCAGGTCTCCTTCCTGGAGGTGCACGACTGCTTCACGATCGCCGAGCTCCTCGCCCTGGAGGACCTCGGCTTCGCCGGTCCGGGGGAGGCGGTCTCGATGACCCTCTCGGGGGCGACCCGCCCCGGGGGCCGCCTGCCGGTCAACCCCGACGGGGGCCTCAAAGCCAAGGGCCATCCGATCGGCGCGACCGGGGTCAGCCAGGTCTACGAGGTCTTCCTCCAGCTGCGCGCGGCCGCCGGAGCGCGGCAGGTCCCCGGGGCCGAGACCGCGCTCGCCCACAACGTCGGCGGCGCCGGAGCGACGGCGACCGTCTCGCTGTTCCGGAGGGGGTGAGCCGGTGCCGGGCGTGGTGGGTGGGGCCATCTACGTTCCGGGATTCGTGAGCGACGGCCGGCCGGTCGCCGGCCCGGACGAGGACGCGTTCACCCTCGCCGCGACCGCGTGGGAGGAACTCGCCTCGTCGGCCCCCCCCCTCCCGCCGGCTCGGGTGGTCCACCTCGTCGGCGAGTTCCCGCGGATGGTCGACTGGGGGTTCCCCGCCCTCTTCGGTCACCCCATCGACGTCGTCCCGCATCCCTCGGGCCGCCCGGGCCTGGCCGAGGCGCTCGCCCAGGCCGAGGCGGACCCGTCCGAAGCGCGGCCGGCGGTCGTGCTGGTGGCCGAGCTGCCGGAGCGGGCCGACCCGGCGTCGGCTCCGGCGTTCGACCTGGGCGCCGGAGCCGTTGCCCTGCGGTTCGGCGCCGAGGGGACCCTGTCGAGCGCCGAGCGCGACCTCCTCGTGCAGGGACCCGACCCCGTCTCGGGCGCCCGGGCGTTCCTCGCCTCGCGCGGGGTTCGCCCCTCGCTTCCCGCGGGGCGTCGCGCGCTCGCCCCGAGTTCGGTGCGGCCGTTCGTCGAGGCGCCTCCGACCGCCGTGTCGGAAGGGGCCTACGTGCCGCGGGCGCGGTACCTCGAGAACCTGGGGAGCCGCTGGCGCCTGGTCGCGGAGCGGTGCGGACATTGCGGGACCCTGACGTTCCCCGCCCGCGGGGCCTGCCGATCCTGCCTCGCCCGGGAGGGGCTTTCTCCGTACTCCCTCCCCCGGGATGGGGGGACCGTGGTCGCGACCACGACGATCGGCCCCGGCGGTCAGCCGACCGAGTTCGACGGCCAGGTCGCCGCCCTCGGGGAGTACGCGGTCGTGCTCGTGGAGCTCGGGCCGGGGGTCTGCCTGACCCTGCAGGTCGCCGACGCCGCGCCCGGCGAGCTCCCGATCGGGGCGCACGTCGGCACCCGGCTCCGGCGGCTCTACCCGATGGAGGGCGAGTGGCGGTACGGACGGAAAGCGGTACCGCTCGGTCAGCGGTCCGAGGGGGCGTCGGCCGGCGCGCGCGGCTCCCACGGGGCTCCGACCCACGCGGCGTAGACCTTCTTCGCCCGGTCGGTCGGCTGCTCCTCGGGGACGAACTGGTACTTCTCCGGAGGAGGGGTGCCGGTCGTCAGGGCCACATGGTGAAGGTATCCCCGTCGGAACAGCGCGAGGTCGACGGACGAGCCCGGCGGGCAGGCCTCGAGGTCCTTGGGTAGAGAGCTGGCCGTTACCTTGGAACCGTTGACCGCGACGATCTCATCGCCCGGGCTGACCCCGGCCCGATGGGCGGGCGTGTCGAGGAGGACCTGCGTCACGCGGAGGAACCCGCCCTGGTCCTGGTGACGCACGCCGAGGTAGCCCGGCACCGGGCTCGGGTCGTCCGCGGGCCGGGGTTTCGCCCCGAAGGTGAGCCCGGCGTAGCGGCTGAACCGGTCGAGGTCGACCTCCGCCGTCCCGCGGACATACCGGGCGAAGAACTCCGCGAGGTCCAGGCCGGTCGCTCGCTCGGCGATGCTCTGGAGCTCGTCCTCTCCGACCCCACGCCCCGGCTTGCCGTACTCGTTCCAGAGCGTGCGAAGCACGGTCTCGAGCGAGGCGGCCGTCTCGCTCCGGTGGCGGATCTCGAGGTCGAGGCAGAGCGAGACGAGGTGGCCCTTGTAGTAGTAGGAGACGGACTGGTTCGGCGTCTCCTCGTAGGGGAAGTAGTAGTCCGTCCAGGCGACCTGCGAGAGCTCCTCGAGCGACAGCGACCCGCGTCCGGGGGCGTCGAGGACGTTCTTGGCCATCTTCGCCTCCTCTTCGAGGTACCGGCGGGGCGAGTAGAGGTTCGCCCGTCGAAGGACCAGGTCCGAGAAGTAGTCGGTCGTCCCCTCCATCCACCAGAGCAGTCGCGTGGGACTCTCCTTCGTGTAGTCGAAGGTCGTGAGGACCCGGGGACGGATCCGCTTCACGTTGTACAGGTGGAGATACTCGTGGGACTCGAGCGAGAGGAACCGCTCGTACCGCTCCTGGGGCTGGAAGATGTTCCGGGAGACGACCCCCGAGTTGGAGGTCGCGTGCTCGAGGCCCCCGTCGGGCACGTCGGTGAGATGGACGAAGAACGTGTAGCTCGAGAGCGGCGAGTCCCCGACCAGGCGCATGGCGGCCTCGGCGACCTTCGTGAGGTCCTCCTCCAGCCGGTGGGCCTCGTAGTTGCCGCCTTCCCCGCAGAGCGAGATCCGGTGCGGGATCCCCTGCGGCCGCACGGTCAGGACGACGGGGCGACCGGCGTCGACCGGGCTGTCGACCAGCTCGTCGTAGTCCCGCGCCCGGTAGGTGGGCGGGCGGCTCCGGACCTCCTCGAGCTCGGTGACGACCCGCCACTCGGGCGGGAGGTGGAGCTCGAGCTCGACGGGCTCGCCCTGGTGGCCGTCGACGTACGGGAGCGAGAGAGCCGCATTCAGGAAAAGGTGGTCGGGGGTGAGGTCGAGCGCCTCGGTGATCATCTCGTGGCCGTAGACCGTGTAGTCGACCCGGACCTGGGCGTGGCCCTCGGTCCGGACGCGCCAGCGGCTCGAGCCGACCCGTTCGGTGGCGAGCCGGCTCGCGTCCGACCCCCCGCGGGCCACCACGTCCCGGAACCCTCGGACGTAGTTCACCAGCTTGTAGGACCCCGGTACCCAAGAAGGCACCACGAGGTCGACCGTCGGGCTCGATACCCCCTCCAGCTCGACGGAGAACCGGCCTCGGTGGCCGTCCCGCTGGGTGGCGTCCACCCGGTACCGGATGCGCACGCGGCTCACCGACCTAGGCGAAACCGGGAAGCTCGCGGTCGTCCTTCTTCTTCCCGGCGTACGGCTCGGCGGCGATCCCGAGGTGGGTCGCGAGCGACTTGAACGTCGTGACGAGCTGCTGGAGGGAGTTCGCCATCTCCCGCTGCTCCCTCCGCAGCTCCTCGATCTCCTGGCGGAGCATCCGGACCTCCGCCTCCCAATGGCTCTCCTGCGACGACCCGCCCACGACCGTCCCTCCCCGAGCCAGCGAGCCCCGGTCCTTGATTAGCTGAGCGCGCGCGACGGGGGTCCTACGTGCGCGTACCGCTCGGACCGAACGGGGAGTCCGAGGTGCCCTTGTCCGTGAACGGCACCCACTCCTGGCGGTCGGCGGCGTAGTCGACCCGTTGGAGCTCGACCACGAAC
>JASHTC010000111.1 GCA_030040755.1 Thermoplasmata archaeon
GCTCCGGCCGAGGAACGTTGCCTCCGAGGCGCGCGTTCGAAACCTCGATCCGGGAGGCCATCGCACGGTCCGAGCGCGGCGAGTCGGTCCCCCTCGCGGAGCAGATCGGGCGGGCGGCGAGGCTTGCCGGCCGGAGGGTGGACGCCGCGCAGTACGTCGAGCGGCTGGCCCGCCTTGTCGCGTCCAGCCCGTTCCGCGCGGCACCGGGTGCCGTCGAGGCGATGGCCCGCCTGACGCGGGCCGGGGTGGCGATCGGGGTGATCGCCAACACCGTCGGCGAGCCCGGTCGGGCGCTCCGCCGGATCTGCGAACGGGAGGGGTTCGGGGAGTTCGTCTCCACCTGGTGCTGGAGCGACGAGCTCCCGTGGACCAAGCCCTCGCCCGAGATCTTCCGGCACTGCCTGAACCAGCTGGAGGGTCTCCCCGCTCGCTCCCTGCACGTGGGGGACGCCTCCTGGGACATCGAGGGAGCACGGCGCGCTGGCTGGGCTGCGGCCGTCCTGTACACGGGCCTCGCCCGGTATGGCGCCCTCTACCGGGCCGGGGTCCTGCACCAGAATCCGGCAGAGGCCCGCCCCGACTTTACGATCGAGCGGTTGGACGAGCTGCCGCCACTGGCCGAGCGGGTGCTGGGCATTCGGCCGACCGCCGGCAGGCCCCCGCGGTAGCGAGCCGTCTCCGGTCCGAATTCGCCAGAGGTAAGTTGGTTCGGGGCCTATCCGGAATGGTGGTCATGGGCGAGCCAACCCGTCGAATCGTGGTGGGGGTGAACGGGCGCGTGCACGAGCTGTCGCCCTCCCGCCTGCCGCACGTCGCTCGCCGGGAGGACCCGGCGAGGTGGTGGCGGGCCTTCTCGGCATGGAGCATCCTGACCCTGCCGCTCGGAGTCTTGGTCGGGCTGGGGCTCGGCTCCCCCACCGCGATCGGGGGATTCCTCCTCTTTCTGGCGACGGCCGTCGTAGTCGGCGACGAGCGGTACGAACTCGGGACCGCGCTGGGGGCCTCCGGAGTAGTCTGGACGGCGTCGGGGATCTCCGTCTACCTCGGCGTCGACCCGTCGCTCCTCGCCTCCCTCGTCGGGTTCGAGGTCGTCGGGGCTCTGGGGCTCATCGCCGCCGGGCTCGGGCTCCTTCGAGCCGGGGCTCGCGGGCTCGCGAGTGAGCGTCCCAGCCCCGGGGCCGGATAGTCGGCATCCCCGACCCAGTGGGTCCGGGGCGCCGTGGTCGCCCCACGGAAAGCGAAACGGTTAATGCTGAGGGGGACCACTTTTTCTCGTCAGGGAGAGGGGTCCCCCGGTAGATGGGAGCCGACCCGGACGCGGAACGCATCCAGCGCGAGCGCGAGCAACGCCGGGCGGCGGAGCGCGTCCGCATGGAGGAGGCCCGGCGCGAGCGCCAGCTTGAGCTCGACCGGCTCCGGGAGCGCGACGGCCCCCGCTCGGGCCCGTGGGAAGGGAACCAGGGGGGCAAGGCCCCCCGGCTGGTCCTGGTGCCCGCCCCGGGCGACCCTGCCTCGCCGGGCACGAGTTCTCCGGACCCCCCTCTATCGGAGGACGGGGCGGGACAGCCGCGACCCCGGGAGATCGGAGGGAGGCTCCCTGCCCCCGCCGTCGACGAGTTCCTCCAGACGGACCCCACCGAGAGGTTCGACCTCCTGACGCTGAACGTCCTGCGGTTCCCCCCGCTCCTCGAGGCCGCCCACGCCGACCCGAACCAGCTCCGGACGATCGCCCGTCGAGCCGAAGCGCTCATGGTCCGCGTGAAGCAGGAGGTGGACGACCCGCTGAGCGCGGGAGCATTCCTCCGCGACCAGGTGCTCCGCTGGTATCGGGAGAGCCCCACCGACCCGAACTGGGGAGCCCGCATGCCGGAGCGCTGGGGCGGTCTCTTCGCCGACTCCCGGGCGAGCGGGGGAAAGCTGCATCCCTGGCTGAACGTCCGGCTCTGGTCCCTGTACGAGTCCGCGTCCCGCGCGGGGCGTCTTCGCGAGAAGATGCGCCGGAGCCTCCTCCGGGACAAGGGCGCCGAAGCCGCGGTCGGTCGAACCGCCTCCCAGCAGATCCACGCCGAGGTCGCTCAGGCGATCCTGGACGACCTCGCGACCCGGCGCCGCGAGCCCGGCTCGCCGCTTCCGCTCGTGCGATTGAGCGAGCTCGCGGTTCGACGCCAGGTACCCACAGTGAACGACGCGCTCGCCCTGCTGTTCAGCGCGCCCGAGACCGGCCCGTTCGTCATCCTCCACCCGAATCGGTATCCGGAGTGCGAGGAGCTCCAGATCCGACCCCCGGCGGCGGGCGCGACGGGGGCGGCGCTCGCGTTCAGCCTCGTTCCCGGCCGCCCTCTCCGCAAGGCGTCGAACCGGGCGCGGGGCGCTTCCGAATTCACGCCGGACGAGCCTCCGGGCTCGGAGCGCGGGAGCCCGGAGGACGCCGAAGGCGACCTCGAGGAATCGACGGTGTGGGAGGCGGAGACGGTCTCCAAGAAGTCATGGGTGCGCATTCTCGAAGCGGTGCGGCGCGAACACCATCGCCTCGAGCCCCCGCCCAAGGATTACCGCAGCCGGCCCGCCTATGGCCCATTCCTGGAGCTGGTCCTCCACGACGCCGAGTTCCGCAAGCTGCTCCTCTCCGTCAAGTGGAGGGGCCGGCCCTCGGGGCTGCCGCTCCTGGTCTCCCTGCTCCAGAAGGGAACCCTCGCTCCCGAGGTCGCGACCGACCATGAGTACTTGGAGGCCGAGCTCGGAGAACTCTCCCAGGGAGACCCGCAGTGGCGGCCGAACGACGGATCCTGGACGCTCCCCGGGTGGAAGGTCACCCGCGACGGGTCGCACCGCGAGGGGTACCGGTATCGCGCCGAGGCGATCCCCTAGGCCGCGGCCGGGCCTTCCGGCCGTTCAGGCCGCTGCGTCGCTCGGAAGCCGGTGGGCGAGCTGGCCCAGCCTCCCGATCAGCGCGCGGTACTCCTCGAAGGGGTATTCGGGCTCCCACCCCCCGGCGGGGGCGAGCGACCTCCGTTCGATGCGGAGCTCGCCGGCGACCTCCTCCGTGGCGAGACTGCTGAAGAACCAGTCCGGGGGCGAGATCATCAGTCCGGAGCGGGCGCGGGGCGGCTCCATGTACCGCCCCGTGAGCGGGAAGTAGCGACGCAATAGGCGGGCCCCGAACGCCCGGCGGGCCTCCCGGTTCCACGAGGCAGGGATCCCGCTCGGGGCGGCGAGCTGGCGGAGCGTCTCGAGCGAGAACTCGTCGACCTTGGTGACGACGAATACCGGAAACATCCGTCGGGCTCTCCGCTCGCGTTCGGCGGCCAGGAACCCGCCGAGGAGGTCGAGGGTCTCGGCGAGGACGCGGTCGTCGCGGCTCAGGCGGGGGGCGGAGGCCGGATCGATCTCGGGTCGGAGGGACGTCGCGTCGATCAGCGGGAGGATCACCTGGCTTCGAAGGAGTCGTCGGGTGGACTCCTCGAGGAGGGCATCGTGCTCGCGAAGCTCGGCGACCTCGTCGGTCGCCATGCCGCCGACCTGCACGCGGACGGTGTCGAACCCGCCCTCGGAGCCCCCGCCGTTGCGACCGAGGCCGCGAAGCATCCCGTGCCGGAAGGCGAAGACGAACGAGACCGGATGCTCCTCCCAGTTGGCGTCGCGCACGGGGAACCGGCCGGCGCCCAGCTCCCCGTAGATCGCCTCCAGCTGACGGATGGACTCCCGGTCGGCGGAGAACCGGAACTCGTCCGAGTCCTGGGTCCCGAGGCGTACCTGCGCGGTGTAGAGGAGGCCCACGAACGTCGTGAGCCCCGAGCCCCGGGCGCCGAGGACCAGCGCGGAGCTCACCGGGTCCCACCCTCCGTCCTTCGGTCGGTGGCCCGGCGGAACGAGTGCGGGCCGTTACTCCGCGAACGCCTCGGCGATCCGCGAGTACATCGGGTTCTTCCCCCGGAGCGGGGGCAGCGCGGCCGTGTCGATGCTCGCGTCCAGCAAGGTCCAGGTCCCGTCGGCGCGGACCCCGCGCGATGAGATCGCGAGTCGGAAGTGATTCATCGCGCTGAGGGTCGGGGCGTCGCTGATCGCCGGGAACGGCGGGATCTCGCCGCCGGCCTGCAGGAGCTCCACCAGCCGGTACAACAGCTCGTTCCGGTACTGGTTGGTACTCCCTCGGCACAGGACGAGGGTTCGTCCCTGGTGGTCGGCCAGGAATCGGCTCGCCAGCGTGTCGACGGCGGCCTTCGTGATCAGTCGGCGGATCCCCCCACCCAGGGGAGCGTGCACCTCCTCCTTCGGTCGGACGTGCACCGTCAAGGGGTCGACCTTCGCGGACGCCTTCGGGAATCGGCGGTCGAAGTCGGTCGCGGCCGTCTCGACGTCGAAGAACGTCAGCTGCCCGGATCGTAGGAGCCCCGCCGGTATGACCATCGTGTGGTTTTGGATCGTCGGCCGGTTGTACTCGTCGGCGACCCCTCGGCCGAGGATCGACAGCAGGACCTCGTCGTTCGCCGGGGCGGGATGGATCATCCGGGCGTCGATCAGCGTCCCGCCGTTCGCGGTCTTCTCGACCCGGACCGGGGTGTAGTGGTTCGCCAGGTACCGCATGTACAGCGGCCCGTTGAGCCGATGCGACTCGGCCTTCATGCCGTACCCCTTCTCGGGGCTCGCCCCGTAGATCCAGTGCTCGAGGGTGACCTCCCCTTCGTTCTCCATCGTGGCCGTCTCCCTTCTGGGACTCCCTCGTCCGGTCGCTCCCGGCGGCCTAGGCGGTCGCCGCCGCGGGCGCGGTCTGGAGGGTGGCCTGCTCGACGATCTCATCGGGCACCTTGTTCGCCACGTCGCGGAAGTGCTCGATGAACGCCACGTAGTCGTCGTAGGAGAAGTCCGGGTCGGCTCCCCCATCGGCGGAGAACCCCTTGCGGACGATCCGCGGGGCGCCGACGGGCTGCATGCCGGCCTCGGCCGTCTCGGTGCGGACCCAGCTGAAGAAGTAGGCCGCCTGGTCGAAGTTGACGCCGGCGACCTTACCGCCTCGGATCTGCGAGAGCGTCTGGGGCATGAACACCCGCAGCAGCGCTTCGGCGTACTCCTTCCGCTTGCGCTTCTGGTCCCCCTGCGGAACGCCGCGGTGCAGCCCGAGCTTCACCAGGACCTCGTCCCGGATGCAGTCGAACTTCGAGAGCACGATCGCCGGGTAGATCACGGGGTTGCCCACGCTCAGCCCCTGGGTCTTCATGCGCGAGAACTCCTGCTTCTTGTAGGTCTGCAAGGAGACGAGCAGCGACGCGACCTCGCTGTCGTACTTCAGCATCTGACGGAACACCGGCGAGTCGATCTCGGTCGTCATCTTGCTGCAGTCGACGAGGATCACGACGACGTGGCTCTTCAGGAGCTGCTGGATGATCGGGCTGGCCGCCACGCCGGTCTCGATGAACTCCTGCACGTCCTCTCCCGACACGTCGTAGGCGGCGAAGGAGAGCTTGGCGAACGGGTTCACCCAGTTCTTGTCCTTGAGGGCGGCGGGCAGGCGCCCGGAGAGGGGCTTTCTGTAGCCGAAGACGAACCCGATCTCGGTCATCTCGTCCTTGAGGGTCGCGCCCGGGAACCGGGCGTCCTTCATCCCCTCGTAGACCTGGCTCATCAGGCGAAGCGACTGGAGCGGGGCGTGGAACCGGAACGAGTCCGCCACCCGCGTACCGTACTTCACCTGCGCCGCGTAGAGCAGCCCCAGGAAGGTCGTCTTTCCGCACGCTCGGTCGCCCAAAATCGCCGCTGGACACATGGTTGTTTACCTCTCCGATCCGGCATCCAACGGGGACCGACGTGCGCCGCTTCCCTCTCCCGGGACGCCCTCGCGCGAAGGCAGCCGGGATCGGGGCGAACGGTCGCCCCCCATCGAATCGTGAACCGACCCTCCCGTCGGGCCGAGCGGGGCGGCGGACACCGCCAGCTCGAAGCCGAGGGGGTAGTCGAGGACCGAGGCCGAACCGTACCCGTCACCGGGGGGAGGGCTCTCGTGCACCATGCGAAGGATCTCGGCCCCGAGGATCCCGAGGCTCCGTTCGACCCGGGAGAGCCGGGCCTCGAGCGCGGAGGCGACCGTGCCCGAATCGCCGGGGGACGTCCGGCTCGGCACGAGGGCCGTCGGTCGGGGCCCGGTCGCGGGAGCCGGGCTGTTGTCCCCCGGGGCGATCCGTAGGAGCTCGGTGACCGCGAGCGTCCGCACGACCAGGCCGCAGGCGATCAGGTCGGAGGCCACCGAGGCCTGGACCTCGGCGGCGAGGCGCTCCCAGTCCGGCTCGAGGTCGCCCGGTCGGAGCCGGGCGAGGACCGCAGGGACGGCCGCCTCGACCGCGCGCCGGACGAGAGCGCGCACCTCCTCCTCGTTCTTCCCCAGCAGGTTCTCCGCCGCGGTGGAGAGAAGGTCGGGGTCCGACGGGATCTTCGCCTGGAGGCTGATCCGGGCTTCCCAGCCCGAGGCGTGGGTCCCCTCGATCGAGTGCAGGGAGCGCACGGTCACATCGACCGCGACGGGATGCAGAGAGAGATATCCGACCCCGCGGTCCCAGGGGGCGATGAACGCGCGCCCCCCGACGACGATGCGGGGCCTGCTGATCTGAGCGGAACCGGACCAGGTGCGGGGGGCGCCGTCGGCCCCTCCCCCTTTCCGACCGTACAGCACGGCGGCCGAGTTGGGAGGCACCCGGACGATGAATCGCGCGTAGAGAGCCCAGGCCAGCGCGGTGCCCAGCCCGGCAACGGCGGCGCCGACGGCGGCCGGAAGGACTAGGTCGTTGAACCCCACGGCCCGCCCTGCCTGGTCCCGGTGGGAGCACGACGCGCGGTGTCTCTCTCGC